>NZ_JAAGPB010000067.1:0-238 GCF_017104585.1 Burkholderia sp. Ac-20392 | reverse complement strand
AAAAAAAAAAAAAACATGCACGCCGCATCGACTACCGCGTCTTTTACGTTTATTCCTACTTTTTCGGCTCCCGCTGCCTCCACCTTCTCGTCCCGCGTTCCCGCTTCCCATTCCTTCTCTCCCGTTTCCTCGCCCGTCGTCTTTCTTTTCCTGTCCATTCACCTTCGCTCGTTGTCTCTTCATGTATAACCTATCTTTCACGCTTCGTTCTCCTCGCCTACATTCACCACGATCCCTC
>NZ_JAAGPB010000713.1:0-3332 GCF_017104585.1 Burkholderia sp. Ac-20392 | reverse complement strand
TCGACGGCGATCAGTGCGTCCGCGCGTGCGGCATCCGCGCGGGCGGCGTCCTGAACGGGCGCCGACGTCGCGCCTTCGGAAACGGAAGCGCGCCGCACCGGGCGCACGAGATTGACGATCGTCATCAGGCCGTGACTCCTCTCCACCAGACTGCACGCGAAACCAGCTCGACCGCGCCGTAGAACAGCATCGCGAGCGCGGTCACCATCAGGATCGCCGCGAAGCACAGCGGCGTTTGCGCATTCGACGTCGCGAACACGATCAGGTGCCCGAGCCCCGCTTCCGCGCCGATGAATTCGCCGACGATCGCGCCGATCACCGCGAGCGGCATCGCGATCTTCAGGCCGTCCATCAGCGCCGGCAGCGCGGCGGGCAGGCGCAGGTGCCAGAACGTGTGCGCCGCCGACGCGCCGAGCGCACGGAAATGCTCGTCGAGATGACGCGGCACACCCGCGAGGCCGCCCATCGTCGCGACGACGATCGGGAAGAACGCGAACAGCACGGCCGCCGCGAGCTTCGATGCGAAGCCATAGCCGAACCAGACGATCAGCAACGGCGCGAGCGCGATCTTCGGCATGCTCTGCAGCGCGGTCACGAACGGCAGCAGCGTGCGCCGCACGAGATTCGACGCGCTCGCGAGCAGCCCGATCGCGAGGCCGCCGGCCACCGCCAGCGCAAAGCCCGCGAACACTTCCCAGGCGGTCGTCAGCGTGTCGGCCAGCAGTTGCGCGCGCATCTCCCAGCCGGCCGCGAGCACCGACGACAGCGACGGCAGCACGTATTCGCGCGTGCCGGTCCAGCGCACACCGAACTCCCAGGCGACGCCGACGATCGCCCAGAACGCGACCGTCTCGATCAGCCGCTTCATGCCGGGTCTCCTTTCGGCGCATCGTGCTGCGCACCCGCATCCGCATCGTCGTCCGAAGCGGCAGCCGGCGCGCTGCCGCGCGACTTCTCCGCGACGAGATGCGGCGGCGGCGGCACGACGAAGCGCGCGAAGCGGTACTGGTCGAACGATTCGACCGTGCGCTCCCACACCTGCGGCTCGCGCGGATCGCGCTCGCCGATCTGCTCCATCGCGCAGTACACCTCGACGTTGTTGCCGTCCGGATCCTTGAACACCAGGAAGAAATTGTCGCCGGGCCCGTGCCGCCCGATGCCGCGCACGATCTCGACGCCATGCGACTGCAGCACCTTCACCGAGCGCTCCATCTCCTCGATGCTGTCGACCAGGTACGAGAAATGTTCGAGGCCCGGGCGCGAATAGCGCGGCAGGTCGTCGAAATCGGGCGAATCCTTCGGCAGCTGCGCGAGCGCGAGATCGTGGTGATCGGTGCCCGCGCGCAGGAACACCATCTGGTCGCCGATCCAGTCGGACACCTTCAGGCCCATCACTTCCGTATAGAACTTCGCAGACCGATGGATATCCCGCACCATCAGCACCATGTGTCCGAGCCGCCTGGGACGCAAGCTGTTCATTACCGTTCTCCTGTGTGCCCGCGCGCCGCGCGGGCCGGGTTGGATCGCCGGCGGCGGCGCGCCGCCGCCCCCGCGATCCCGATCGGGTTAGTCGACGAAGCGATTGGTGTAGAGGCTGTCGGCCTTGACCTTCGAACCGAGCGCGAAGGCCCGCGACACGAAGCCGAGCGTCGCGTCGATGCGTTCGGGTCGCAGCCAGCCGAGCCGGTGGCCGGCCGCATCGTCGGTAATCAGCGCATTGGTCTCGTCGATCTGCTCGCGCAGGATCGTGCGGTCGAGCAGCGGATTGCGCGCGACGATCGCATCGACCGCGTCCTGCGGCTTGTCGCGCATCAGCGCATAGCCGCGATACGTCGCAGCGACGAAGCGCTTGACGACGTCCGGATGCTGCGCGACGAACGCATCGGTCGTCACGATCCCGCTGCCGGTCATGTCGAGCCCGAGATCGCGATACGTGACCTTGCCGAGCTTCTGCCCCGCGCGCCGCGCGAACGCGGCCTGCACGGGCAGGCTCGCGCCTTCCCAGCATTCGGACAGGTCGATGCGCTTCTGCAGCAGTGCGGTGTTGATCACGGCCGGATCGAGCCGCACGAGGCGGATCGCGTCGGGCGCCATCCCGTTCTGCTTCAGCCACGCGGGCACGATGTTCTGCACCGCCGACGCATTGCCGCCGCCGAGCGACAGCCCCGCGAGATCCTTCAGCGACGCAGGCCGGAAACCGGGCCGCTCCAGATAGCACATCGCGCCCGGCCAGCGCGTGTTGATCGCGCCGACCAGCACCGTATGGCCGCCGTGCGCGCGATTCAGGATCACGCTCACCGGATCGCCGTAGCCGAACTCGAACAGCCCTTCGTCGACCTCGTTGACGGTCCGCTGGCCGCCGTAGCCGCGCTGGACCGTCACGTCGAGGCCCGCGTCCTTGTAGAAGCCCTTCGCCTGCGCGACCAGGATCCCGCCGGTGCTGCCCTGCGGCAGCCACGCGAGATTGACCCGTACCGCGTCGGCCGCGTGGGCGGCCGACGCCGCGACGCCCAGGCTTGCGGCCAGCACCGCGCCGCGCGCCAGCGCCTGGATACGCTCAAACATGTCCTCCTCCTGTCTTTTTCGAGTTCGGGTTCGGGTTCGCATGCGGGCCGGCGCGGCGCGCGCCGCTTAGCCGCGCACCAGCGGGTTTTCGATCGAGCCGATGCCGTCGATCGACGCGACCATCACGTCGCCCGGCTGCAGATAGATGCCGCGCCCCATGCCGACGCCCGTCGGCGTGCCGGTCGCGATCAGGTCGCCGGGCTGCAGCGTCAGGATCGACGACAGGTAATGAATCTGCTCCGCAATACTGAAGATCATCTCGCCGGTATTGCCGTCCTGCATCATTTCGCCGTTCACGGCGAGCCGCATCCGCAGGTTCTGCGGTTCGGCGATGCACGCGCGCGGCACGAGCCAGGGCCCGAGCGGACCGAAGGTATCGAAACTCTTGCCGCGAAACCAGTCGTGCTTGAACGGATAGTCGGTGCGGCGATTCAGGTCGCGCGCGCTCACGTCGTTCAGGATCGTGTAGCCGGCCACGTAGTCGAACGCGTCGGCCACCGCGATATGGCGGCCCGGCTTGCCGATCACGACGGCCAGCTCCACTTCCCAGTCGACGCGCTCGGCCTGCGGCGGCATCACGACCTCGGCGAGCGTCGGCACCACGCTCGTCTCGGCCTTCATGAACATGTACGGTGTGCTTTCCTCGCGCGGCGCAAGCTCGGTGCCCATCTCGCGCGCATGTTCGTAGTAGTTCGACGCCGCCGCGAAAATCCGCCGCGGCGCGTACGGCACGCGCAGCCGGTAGCCCGCGAGCGGCGTCGCGTCGA
>NZ_JAAGPB010000712.1:0-3401 GCF_017104585.1 Burkholderia sp. Ac-20392 | reverse complement strand
CATCTCATTGCTTTCCCGCCGATTCTCCATGACTGACCGCATCGTTGCCGCATTCGATTTCGACGGCACCATCACGACGACCGACAGCTTTCGCCATTTCGTCCGCTATGCGGTCGGCACGCCGCGCGTCAGATCGGAAGAGCGTCGGGGAGGGGAAGAGTGTGGCGGCGCGGCCGCAGCGCTGAGCGCACGGCACGACGGGCACGAATGCATGCGCGGCGGTGCTTGCGTTCGCTGCGCAGGCCGCCCCGCATCACTTCATTTCCCGAGCACCAGCGCGAGTCTGCTATCTTCCCGGGCATCTCATTGCTTTCCCGCCGATTCTCCATGACTGACCGCATCGTTGCCGCATTCGATTTCGACGGCACCATCACGACGACCGACAGCTTTCGCCATTTCGTCCGCTATGCGGTCGGCACGCCGCGCTTCGCGTGGGCCGGCTTGCGCGCGCTGCCGTGGATCGTCGCGATGAAGGCCGGGCTGCTGTCGCGTGGCGACGCGAAAGCGAAATTCGCGTCGTTCGCGTTCGGGCCGGTGCGGGAGGAGGCGCTCGATGCGCAGGCGCGCACGTTCGTCGACACCTATTTGCCGAGCCTCGTGCGTCCGGAAATGCTCGAACGCATCCGTGAGCATCGGGCACGCGGGCATGAAGTCGTGCTGGTGAGCGCGTCGCCGTCGCTGTATCTGGAGAAGTGGGCGAAGACGGCCGGTTTCGATGCGGTGCTCGCGACGCGGCTGGCGTTCGAGCGCGGCAGCTTCGCCGGTCGGCTCGACGGCGAAAACTGCTGGGGGCCGCAGAAGGTCGTGCGGCTGCGCGGGTGGTGGGGCAGCCGGCCGCCGAAGCAGCTGTTCGCGTACGGCGACAGCCGGGGCGACAAGGAAATGGCGGAGCTCGCGAACTGGTCGTGGATCCGCGGGCAAGGGCCGATGCCGCCGATCGGCGGCTGAGGGGGTGCGTTACGCGTCGGCCCGAGCCTGGCGCGTACCGCGCGACGGGCGATAACCGCCCCAGCGATTCGCCCGCGCGAACGTGCCGACGTCGTTGAAGCGCACGCCGACTTCACGCAGTGCCGCATGCGCGGTGCGCGCGGTCAGCTGGCGGATGTAGAACGGGTCGCGCACCACGAAGTGATGGATCGCGTGCGTGCTGCCGAAATTGAAGCAGAACAGCTGGAACGGCAGCATCCACCACGGGTTGAGCACCTGCGTCTGCTGGATCACGTTGCGCGAGTCGATGTCGCCGAAGTAGTGCATGTTCGAGCTGACGAAGTTGATGCAGAAGCTGCGCACGAAGTTCGGCCCGAGCCACACGACGGCCAGGAAATCGACGACGCTCATCACGCGTTCGACGACGGCCGGCACCGTCACCGGGTAGCCGAACGCATGCAGCGCGAACAGGCCGACGTGATAGACGATGAACGCGTGCCACAGCACGTAATACACGTGACCGACCGGCATGTACGACGACACCTGCTCGACGCGTAACTGCAGGCGCTCGGACGGATCCTGCACCGGCTGTGCGGCCACGTACTGCTTCACCTTGCGGCGCATCGCGGTGGGCCGCAGCACGACGGCGAGCATGCCGTCCGCGATCATCAGCAGGCGCTTCACGCCCCAGCGCTCGCCGTTGGTGATGCCGAATTCCTCGAGATCCGATTCGCCGCCCGACACCTTGTGGTGATGCAGGTGCATGCGCCGCCGCGTCCACGGGTTGATCGTGCCGGGCCGCGTGAGCCAGCACAGCGCCATCATCAGGTGGTAGGCCCACGGCGTCTTCTTGAAGTACATCAGGTGGATCAGATCGTGCTCGAGCTCGTGGATCAGCGACGTGACGAACGCGGCGAGCGGCAGCGCGACGTACCACGCGATCGCGCCGCGCGCATACAGCCAGGCGATCGCGAGCATCGCGCTCACCGAGACGGCCATCACGGTCGCGCCGACGAGGTTCTGGTTGTCGAGCAGCGGAAAGCGCGCGCGGATCGCGTCGCTCGCGGCGTTGACCTCGCGGCGGACGTACGCGACCTTGTCCGCGTCGTTGCGAAAGGCGGTTCGTGCGGGTTGGCTCATCGACCGGGATTCCTGCGGAAAGGGTGGGGCGCAATGCCGATGTGACAAGCATAGGCGCGCGCCGGACCGCACGCGAGGGCCGCGGGTGCCAATGGTAGTGTCATTTCGGGCCACGATGGCCTGCCGGCGCGGCTAGAGTCTTGCCCCGGTGTCATTGCGGGCCAGCGACGCTACAATCCGCCGAAACCGCTTCGGAGTCCGCCGCATGGTCCTGTCCGTCCCGGATGCCGCGCGCCAGCTGAACAAGGCGACGGTGTCGTCCGCGTATGCGCTGTTCATGCTGATGCTGGCCGAGGAGCGCGGCATCGACGGCGGCCGCGTGCTCGCCGGCTCGGGCGTCGAGCGCGACCGGCTCGCGCAGCCCGACGCGCGCATCACGCCGCTGCAGCAGGCGGCGATCGTGTTCAACCTGCTCGACGCGACGGACGACCCGTCGATCGCGATCGAGATCGGCCTGCGCAGCAGCCTGACGAAAGCGGGACTGATCGGCTTCGGGCTGATGAGCTGCGCGACGCTCGGCGAGGCGATCTCGCTCGGCATCCGCTACCTGCCGACGCGCGTGCCGTTCTTTTCGGTGCGGCTCGCGCAGATCGACGGAATCGTCGATATCGACGTGCTCGAGGCGTTTCCGCTCGGCCGGCTGCGGCAGTTCGCGGTCGAGAACTTCCTGGTCGAGACGGCGATCCTGTTCAATTCGCTGCTGTATCCGGTGCCGGGGCGCACGCTGCAGTCACGTGCCGAACTCCATTTCGAATGGCCCGAGCCGCCGTGGTTCGAGCGTTATCGCGCGCGGCTGCCGCGCTGTCATTTCGACGCGAGCGCGAACCGCATCCGCTGCGACGCCGCGCTGCTCGACGAACCGATCGGCACCGCGAATGCGCACACCGCGCAGATGATCGTGCAGCAGTGCGAGGCCGAACTCGCGCGGCTCGGCTATGCGGAAAGCATCGTCGAGCGCGTGCGCAACCTGCTGATCTGCGGCGAGGGTGGCTATCCGTCGGTCGATGATGTCGCGCGCGAACTGCATGTGTCGGCGCGGACGCTCAAGCGCAAGCTCGCCGGGTACGGCGCGACCTATTCGACGCTGCTCGACGAGATCCGGCTGCGCGATGCGCTGCGGCTGCTCGAGGGGACTCGGCTGCCGGTCGACGAGATTGCCGCGCGCGTCGGCTATACGGATCGCGCCAATTTCACGCGCGCGTTCAAGCGCTGGACGGGCGTCGCGCCGAGCGAGCGGCGGTGAACGCGGGGACGCACTGGCCTGCGTGGCGGGCCTGCCGAGCCAGGTCGCGCGCGCCACGCCTTCATCAGACGATCGCGACCCAGTTCGCACA
>NZ_JAAGPB010000711.1:0-241 GCF_017104585.1 Burkholderia sp. Ac-20392 | reverse complement strand
TAAATGTGTGTAAGGCATGTGACATTAGCATATGATATGGTGGAGGACGACACGGAAGATGAGAGTACAATATATGATACGTATTGGCAGTGGACAGTTGTAATGAGACGTTAATGAGGAATGTAGAATCAGTAATAATAATGAACAGTAGGCGAAGTAAGAGTGTAGAGTAAGTATGGAGATCTTATGTAGGATGTAGTATGTCAACAATTTTTTTTTTTTTTTTTTTTTTTAATGCTCC
>NZ_JAAGPB010000710.1:0-3069 GCF_017104585.1 Burkholderia sp. Ac-20392 | reverse complement strand
CGACAGCCTCGTCGTCGCCTCACACCTCCCGCCATCGGGCATCGTCCCACTTTCTAGGAACGCCGCGCATCATTTGAGCGTTTCCGCTGCCTCCTCCTACAATTTTTCCGCGTGTCGGGCAGCCCTGCCCGCGTGCGCGACTACAACAAAGGAGAGACACGCATGCGATTCCACTGGAAGACGCTCGCACTGGCCATGGCGAGCGCGGCACTGGTCGGCGGGGTACCCGCCCATGCCGCCGACCCCGCCGACGTGAAAATCGGCTTCCTCGTCAAACAGCCGGACGATCCGTGGTTCCAGGACGAATGGCGCTTCGCCGAACAGGCGGCGAAGGAAAAGCACTTCACGCTGATCAAGATCGCGACGCCGAGCGGCGAAAAGGTATCGACCGCGCTCGACAGCCTCGCCGCGCAAAAGGCGCAAGGCGTGATCATCTGCGCGCCCGACGTGAAGCTCGGCCCCGGCATCGCGGCCAAGGCGAAGCGCGCGGGCATCAAGCTGATGTCGGTCGACGACCAGCTCGTCGACGGCCGCGGCGCGCCGCTCCAGGGCGTGCCTCACATGGGCATCTCCGCGTACAAGATCGGCCAGCAGGTCGGCCAGGCGATCGCGGACGAGACGAAGCGGCGTGGCTGGAATCCGGCCGAGGTCGGCATCATCCGGATCGCGTACGACCAGTTGCCGACCGCGAAAGAGCGCACCACCGGCGCGGTGGACGCGCTCAAGGCCGCCGGCTTTCCGGCTGCAAACGTGATCGACGCGCCCGAAATGACGGCCGACACCGAAGGTGCGTTCAACGCGGCGAACATCGCGCTCACCAAGCATGCGAATTTCAAGCGCTGGGTGGCATTCGGCTCGAACGACGACACGACGGTCGGCGCGGTACGCGCCGCCGAGGGGCGCGGCATCGGCGCCGACGCGATGGTCGCGGTCGGCATCAACGGCAGCCAGGTCGCGCTCAACGAATTCGCGAAGCCGAAGCCGACGGGCTTCTACGGCTCGATCCTGTTGAATCCGCGCCAGCACGGCTATCAGACGAGCATCAACATGTATGACTGGATCACGAAGAACCAGGCGCCGCCGCCGCTCGTGCTGACGTCCGGCACGCTGATCACGCGCGACAACGAGAAGCAGGCGCGCACCGCGCTCGGCCTGTGAACCCGCCCAAGGAGCCGACATGACACGCACCACCCTCGTGACAGGCGCCGCCGGCGGCATCGGCCAGGCGCTGTGCCGCACCTTCCTCGCGGCCGGCGACCACGTGCTCGCGCTCGATCGCGACCGCGCGGCGCTCGACCGCTTCCTCGATACGCTCGGCGACGCGCACGCGACGCCGGTCGTCGACGACCTGACCGACGCCGAGCGGCTGGGTTCGCTGCTCGAATCGCATCCGCCGGTCGACGTGCTCGTCGCGAACGCGGGCACGGCCGCGTCGACCACGCTGCGCGACACGACGCCCACCACCTGGCGCACGGATCTCGACGCGAACCTGACGGCCACCTACATGAGCGTCGAAGCCGTGCTGCCCGGCATGCGCGCACACGGGCGCGGCGCGATCGCGATCATCGGTTCGGTCAACGGCGTGCATGCGCTCGGGCATCCGGCGTACAGCGCGGCGAAGGCCGGGCTGATCAGCTACACGAAATCGCTCGCGATCGAATACGGCCGCGACGGCGTGCGCGCGAACATCGTGCTGCCGGGCACCGTGAAGACACCTGCGTGGGAAGCGCGCGTGGAACGCAACCCGCAGGTGTTCGAGGCATTGAGAAAGTGGTATCCGCTCGACGATTTCGCCACGCCCGACGACGTTGCTCAGGCCGCGCTGTTCCTGTGCTCGCCGGCCGCGCGCATTATCACCGGTGTGGCGCTGCCCGTCGATGGCGGCCTGCTGGCCGGCAATCGCGTGATGGCACAGGAACTGACGCTCGAGACGTTCTACTGAAACTGAAGTACGCGGGGTCGGCGTCCGCCCGGGCCGCCGCGCCCTGCCCGGTGCGCGGCGCGATGCCGCGCGCCGTCAATGCGCAGCGGCCGCAACCGGCTTCGTCATCCTGCCGAGCACGTGCTCGGTCATCCCGCGCGCAAGTTCGGTCTCGCCCATGAACACGGTGCCGATGCCCTCGTTCGACAGCAGCGCGGCCTCGTCGCCGCTGTTCGTGCACAGCACGACCTCGAGCGTCGGGTTGAGCGTGCGCGAGATCTCGACGATCTGCCGCACGTCGAACACATCGGGCAACGTCACGACCAGCATCCCGGCGCGCGCGATATGCGCCTGCACGAGCACGATCGGCTCGATCGCGTCGCCCGACACGGCCGCGATGCCGTCCTCGCGCAGCTTCTCGACGAGTTCGCGATTCTGTTCGACGACGACATACGCGATGCCGCGCTCGTCCAGCGCGTGTGCGATCCGCGTACCGACCTTGCCATAGCCGACGATCACGACCTGCCCGGTCAGGTGCGTCTGCGGCGTCGACATCGGCAGCGCGGCGAGCGGATCGTCGCGCGCCTCGAGCTTGCGCGCGAACGCCGAATGCTTGCGGATCCACGCGAGCGCCGGATCGATCATCGCGAACAGCAGCGTGTTCATCGCGATCGAGATCAGCGCGACGGCCAGAATCAGGCTCTGCCCCTCGGCCGACAGCAGCCCGAGCGCACGACCGAGCCCGGCGAGGATGAACGAGAACTCGCCGATCTGCGCGAGACCCGCGCCGACCGTCAGCGCGGTATTCAGCGGATAGCGGAACGCGATCACGAGCGCGACCGCCGCGAGCGTCTTGCCGATCACCACGATCGCCGCGACCTCGATCACGTGCAGCGGCTCCGCGAGCAGGATCTTCGGATCGAACAGCATCCCGACCGAGATGAAGAACAGCACCGAGAACGCGTCGCGCAGCGGCAGCGTCTCGTCAGCGGCGCGCCGGCTGAATTCCGACTCGCGCATCATCATCCCGGCGAAGAACGCGCCGAGCGCGAACGACACGTCGAACAGCTTCGCCGCGCCGAACGCGATGCCGACCGCGGCCGCGATCATGCACAGCGTGAACAGCTCGCGCGAGCCCGTGCATGATA
>NZ_JAAGPB010000709.1:0-3404 GCF_017104585.1 Burkholderia sp. Ac-20392 | reverse complement strand
CGCGCGGGTTGCGCAGGCACGGGCGCTGCAACTCGATCGGCAAGGCAAGACGAATCACATGCTGAGCGGCCGCGAGACGGACGACCTGTGCCGGCCGACCGACGAAGGCGAACGGCTGCTGCGCGAAGCCGGCGAGCGCTTCGGCTGGTCGGCGCGCGCGTATTACCGCGTGCTGAAGGTCGCGCGGACGATCGCCGACCTGGCCGGCGACCCGCTGCCGACGGCCGCGCAGATCGCCGAAGCGATCCGCTACCGGCGCGCGTTGACGGCGCTCTGAACGCCCCCGGAGGACAAAATCCGGCTGTCAAGACTTGACTTATGCACAATTCCGCGAATCCGGCCCCGGATCAGCGCTCGGCGACACCTTTGCAGCACGGAATCCGTATCCCGTTGTTTTGATTGATTTTTCTCAAAATGCGAGCGCGCGACCAAACGGGCCGGAAGGCCGTCCCGCGCGGCTTGGCGGGAAATCCGGGCAACTTTTCAACAAAGTTATCCACATGCGCTGTGGATAGCCGAAAAAACCCCGCAAAATCCGGCGACTAGCGTCGAAAGCTGCGAACGAACTTTCAGTTGTCACAGAGTGTCTGAGCGCCCTCTCCAGCCGCCGTCAGTCGAGTTTGAACGACCCGAAAAACTGGTCGAGCTGCTCCTGCGTCAGCGGCCCGTCGGCAATCACGACGGCCTGGTACGCGTGCCGGCCGCGCGCGGCGAGCCGCGCGACGATCGTCTTGTGCGTGCGATCGCCGCCGGCGGCCGCGCCCGCGATGCGCAACTCGAGCCCGTTCACCGCGCCGCCGGCCGCGAGCGGCACGGGCACCGCAGCCGTCTGCGGCGCGCCTTCGAGGTTGCGGGACAGCCCGGCGCGCAGGAACTCGAGCGCCGCGCGGCGCGTGTCGTCGCGGTCGTCCGGCAGCGTCAGCGTGCCGACCGCGAACACCGCGCCGTCAACGTGCGCGGCCTGCATCCGCATCGGCATCGACGCGCCGCCGATCGCCACCGGCTGCTCCTCGACGGTCGGCTTCGCCGGCAGGTCGATCGTGTAGCCGGCGTCGTTGTGCAGCGTGCGCCAGTCGTACGACGGCGAGCACGCGGCCAGCGCGACGCTCACGCTCGCGAGCGCGGCGAAGTGTCGCAGCGGACGAAAAAGGGGGCGCAACGAAACGGTGACTTCCTTCGGCATGGCGTGGAACGGGCGGGCAAAACGGGCATTATCCGCCGAACCTGAATTCCGGGATGCGCAGCCGCCGTCGGTACGCTTGCCGCATTCGCGCTAAAATGAGCGCCGAATTTCGATGTCCTTTGCATTGACCCGCGTCATCGACCGACTCCGAGAGCACCAGATGAACACCACGCCCCCCGCCCGCCGCAGCGCCGGCCCCGTCCGCTACATCGTCGCCGCCGTCGTCGTCGCGGCGATCGCCGTTGCCGGCTTCTTCGCGTTCAACGGCAAGTCCAGCGTGCCGGACGCCACGTTCACGCTGCTGTCGGGCCAGAAGGTCTCGACTGCAGGCGACCTGAAAGGCAAGGTCTATCTCGTGAACTTCTGGGCGACGAGCTGCGCAACCTGCATGCAGGAAATGCCGCAGATGGTCGATACCTATAATCGCTTCAAGGGTCAGGGGCTGGAATTCGTCGCGGTCGCGATGAACTACGATCCGCCGATGTACGTCGCGAACTACGCGCAGACGCGTCAGCTGCCGTTCAAGGTCGCGCTCGACGACGGCAGCGTCGCGAAGCAGTTCGGCAACGTGCAGCTCACGCCGACGACCTTCGTCGTCGACAAGGACGGCAAGATCCTGAAGCGCTACGTCGGCGCACCGCAGTTCGCGGAACTCGACGCGCTGCTCAAGAAGGCACTCGGCAACAACGCGGCCTGAGCGCCGCCCGATCCGGCTCGAAGGGCCGCGCATCGCGCCCTTCCCCGCACGACGGACCGCACGACCGGGCAACCCGGTTCCGCGGTCCGTTTGCTTTTCAGCGCTCGGTTTCGCCTTTCGCCGACAGCCCGTAGCGCTTCATCTTCTCGTACAGCGTCGCCTTGCCGACATGCAGCCGGTCGGCCGTCGCGGCGACCGCGCCGCCCGTCTGGTTCAACGCCTCGGCGATCACCGCGCGCTCGAATTGCTCGATGCGCTCCTTCAGCGTCTGCTCGTTGTCGGCGTCGTCGCCGCTCGCGCCCGTCTCCTGCGGCATGTCGGCCACGCCGAGCACGAAGCGGTCGGCCGCATTGCGCAGCTCGCGCACGTTGCCGGGCCAGTCGCGCTGCATCAGGCTCGCGCGCTGCCGGTCGGTCAGCACCGGCGCGGGCCGCGCGTAACGCACGGCCGCATCGAGCATGAAGTGCTCGAACAGCGGCACGATGTCCTCGCGGCGCTCGGCCAGCGGCGGCAGCGCGATCGTCACGACGTTGAGGCGGTACAGCAGGTCGCGCCGGAACGTGCCGGCCGCGACCAGCTCGCTCATGTCGCCCTTCGCGGCCGCGACGACACGGCAGTTCACGCGGATCGGCTGGTTCGAGCCGAGCCGCTCCAGCACGCCGTCCTGCAGCACGCGCAGCAGCTTCACCTGCAGCGCGAGCGGCATGCTTTCGATTTCGTCGAGGAACAGCGTGCCGCCGGACGCATATTCGAGCTTGCCGACGCGGCGCTTCGCGGCGCCGGTGAACGCGCCGGGCTCGTAGCCGAACATCTCCGACTCGAACATCGGCTCGGGCAGCGCGCCGCAATTCACCGCGATGAACGGCTTGTCGCGGCGCGGCGACAGCTCGTGCAGGCTGCGCGCGATCAGCTCCTTGCCGGCGCCGGTGTCGCCGTTGATCAGCACCGACGCATCGGTCGGCGCGACGTTCGCGATCAGCTTGCGCACCTGCTCGATCGCGGGACTGCGGCCGATGATGCGCGGCGCGACGACGTTCTGCCCGGCCAGCTCGCGCCGCAGCGCGTGGTTCTCGAGCACGAGCTCGCGGCGCTCGAGCGCGCGGCGCACCGTCTCGATCAGGCGCTCGGCCGCGAACGGTTTCTCGATGAAGTCGTACGCGCCGTCGCGCATCGCCTGCACGGCCATCGAGATGTCGCCGTGCCCCGTGACGAGGATCACAGGCACGTCGGGCACGCGCTCGCGGCACTGCGCGAGCACGTCGAGCCCGCTCGCGCCGGGCAGCCGGATGTCGCTGACGATCGCGCCGGCGTTATCCGCGACGATCGCCTTCTCGGCCGCTTCGGCCGACTCGAAGCCGGCGACGTCGAACCCCGCCAGCTGAAGGCTCTGCACGCTTGCCCGGCGAACGAGCGCATCGTCTTCGATATAGATCACTTGCAGCCGGTTGGCCATCGTTCTCACTTGCTCCTGACGGGCCGCGCGGCGGCAGCGCGCGCGGCGTCGTTGATACCGAGCGTGCGAGC
>NZ_JAAGPB010000708.1:0-3430 GCF_017104585.1 Burkholderia sp. Ac-20392 | reverse complement strand
AAGCCGGTAGTCGACCGACAGCACGAGCGTGCGCGCACGGGCCGCGAGGCTGCGGCACAGGTTCGCGTGCGAATCGATCCCGCACGACACGAAGCCGCCGCCGTGGAAGAACACGGTCAGCGGCAACGGCCCGTCGGCGGCGGGCCGATAGAGCCGTGCGGACAACTGACGGCCCGACGCGGGAATCTGCCAGTCCTCTTCGGCGACGACGGCGTCGCCCGGGGCAAACGCGCCGCCGGCGGCAAGACTCGCGCGATACGCGGGAACGGTGAGTTGCGCGAAATCGATCGCGGGTGCCTGGGCGAATGCGGCGAGCAGCGCCTGCGCCTGTGGGTCGAGCGGCATGGGGACTCCTGTCTGAATCGTATGCGGTTTGAATCAGGTAAACCCGTGTCGCGGTTTTCCCTGAGTCCGCGCCGGACGCTTGCCGGCACGGCCTGACGGGCATTCCAGCGCAGCAGGCAGGGCGCCACATCATCCGATCGGACGATGGTTCGTTCGCACGGATGGCCAATTCTCACCATTCAGTGAATCTCCCGATGACGCCGGAATTTAGACGCGTCTTAATCATGGCGGCGCGGGTGAGTCGCGTCAGAAACATGTCGTATGGAGGATGGAGCGTGCTGATGGAGACGAGATGGGCTCCGCAAGAGAGCCAGGCAACCAGTGACGAGGCCGACATCGGCGTCGCGGATTTCAGCGAGCTGATGGCGCGCATCTACCAGGGGCCGCTGGAGACGCCGCCGTGGGCCGGTGCGCTCGAACTGGTCCGTCGCTGGCTGCAGGCCAACTACGTGACGCTGATCCTGCGCGCGGCCGCGAGCGACCGCCGTGCGCCGCTGTCCGTGCACGCGTCGGAATTCGGCCCGGTGGTGCCGGGCGACGGCGAGGCGTCGTACAACAACTACTACTATTCGCTCGACCCGTTCGTCGGCCTGCCGGCCGATCGCGTGGTCACGGTCGACGACGTGTTCGGCGACACGGGCTGGCTGTCGAGCGAGCTGTACAAGCAGTTCCTGAAGCCGCAGGACGTGCGCTATATCCTCGGCGCGGACCTGCGCACGTCGTCGGGCGTCGAGTGCCGGTTCCGCGTGTGCCGCAACCATGCGTCGAAGCAGTTCTCCGCGCGCGACAAGGCGATCTGCGCGCTGCTGCTGCCGCACCTGAAGCGCGCGGTGGAACTGCATTCGCGGCTCGACACGGCCGAGGTCGAACGCTCGATCTATGCGAACGCGATCAACCGGATGCAGATCGGCACGATCACGCTCGACGAGAACGGCACGATCATCGACCTGAACAGCGTGGCCGACGAGATCCTCAAGCAGAACAACGGTCTGACGATTGCGCGCGGCACGATCGAGGCGACCGATGCGCAGGAGAACCGCACGCTGAAGCGGCTGATCCGCCATGCGGTGATGGGACACCACGGCACGGCCGCGGCGACCGTCGAGGCGATGCCGATCACGCGCAGCTTCGACAAGCCGCGCCTCGGGCTGCTGGTGCGCACGGTGCTGCTGTCCGACTGGTCGGAGGACAACAAGCGGCGGCCGGCCGTCACGCTGTTCCTGCGCGATCCCGACCGCAAGCCGCAGGGTGCGCAGGAAATCATCCGCAAGCTGTTCGACCTGACGCCCGCCGAGACATCGCTCGCGCTGCTGCTGACGAACGGGCTGACGCTGGAGGAGGCCGCGGAGGAATCGGGAATCAGCAAGAACACGGCGCGCACGCATCTGCGCGCGATCTTCTCGAAGACGGGTGTCACGCGCCAGGCGACGCTCGTGCGGATTCTGCTCGGGAGTGTCGTGCCGCTCGGGTAAGCGACCGCCAGGGCCGATCCATCGGAACCGGCCGCATTCGTCTGGCGATACATCGACATGGGTCAACGCGTCGCGTGTCGCTCGACGATGGCAGCGACATCATGCAAAAGAGGCTCGTACCGTGCGAGCCTCTTCTTCATTCAGCGCCGCAGATAGCGGCTACCCTGACGCCCGTGATGGCGATGCCCGCTGCGCTCACGAGCCGCGCGTCGACCGATCCGCCCATGCCGACAGCGCCGGCCACTGCGCACAGCCGCGCCGGATGAAACCCACCCCCGTACGGATCACAAGCGCGCCGATCGCAAGCGCGGCCAGATCGTCGAGACGGCGGAAGCCGACCAGCGCCGCACTCATCGCGAGCGCCGCCAGCAGCGACGACAGCGCATCGGTCCGCACATGCCAGCCGCTCGCCTCGAGCAGCGCGGAACCCGTCTCGCGCGCCTTGCGCAGCATCCAGTGCGAGAGCACGGCCTTGCCGGCGAGCGTGACGGCGACGAGTGCAAGCGCCGTTACGCCCGGCTGCACGACGGGCGGCGTCGCGAACCGGTTGGTCGCCTGCCAGATCATCTGTGCGCCGGTCGCAACGAGCAACGCGCCGAGGCCCGCGAGCGCGAGCGGTTCGTAGGTGGGGCGCCGCTCCGGCGGCAGGCGCGCGTCGAGCCGGCACGCAATGAGGATCAGTGCATCGGCTGCGAGATCGATCGCCGCGTGTGCGACGTCCGCGAGCAGCCCCGACGAATGCGCGGACCACGCCGCGACCGTCTCGACGGTGAGCAGCAGCAGGTTGATCGCGAGGCTGACGGCGAGGGCGCGGGACGTGGCCGCATAAACGTGGGGCGTGGCGCGCGACGTGCGCTGCATGGCGGATTCGTCTGTCGATAGCGTGGGTCAGACCCGAACGCTACCGGTCGACGGTGGCAGATCCATGACAGGCGCCGGACGCGGCCCGGCCAGTCAGCGCGGCACGTCCGCCGACGGCAGCAGCGCGGCGAAGCGATCCGCGAGCGTCGGCCGCGATCGCGCGGGCCAGATCGCGCTGAGTTCGAACAGCGGCAGCGCGGCGCCATCGCGGACAGTGCCGTAGGCGACGCCGTCGAACGCGAACGTGTGGATCGACTGCGGCAGCAGCGACACGCCGCATCCGGCGGCGACGCACGAGACCACGGTGAGCGTGCGGTTCACGTCGAGCACGATGTCGACCGGGTGCCCGGCCTGCCGGAATGCGCTGAGGATGCCGGCGCGGATCAGCGGCAACTGGTCGTGCGGAAACCACACGAGGCCGGCGCCGGCGAGATCCTGCAGCGTGACCGTGCCGTCGGGCTGGCGCCGGAAATCCTTCGGCAGCACGGCGACGAGCGGATCGCGCCGGATCAGCTTCTCGCGCATCCGGCCGTTGACGGGAACCGGCGTATGCAGCAGCCCGATGTCGATCTCGCCGCGCTCGAGCGCGATCGCCTGCTCGGCATTGCTCATCTCGCGCATCACGAGTTCGACGTCGGGCGTGCTTTCGCGCAGCGCGCGGATCGCGCGCGGCAGCGTGTCGAACAGCGCGGCGCTGACGAACCCGATCGTCAGGCGCCCGGCGCGCTGCGCGCCGATCTCGCCGGCCCGGT
>NZ_JAAGPB010000707.1:0-234 GCF_017104585.1 Burkholderia sp. Ac-20392 | reverse complement strand
TCATTGTCATAGTCGTATTGAGTTGCAAGCATAGTGGATAACATCACAGACAGCGAAGAGTTTCGATGTGTCAATGTCGAAACACACATATCGTTCACTTACTGTGTATTTGAGTGTTTGTGAAATCATGCACATGCTTATATCTTGTGTCAATGATCTACAAATATATACGCATTTGTCGTACTTGAAATGCATGCGATATCACACATTTTTTTTTTTTTTTTTTTTTTTTTA
>NZ_JAAGPB010000706.1:0-3184 GCF_017104585.1 Burkholderia sp. Ac-20392 | reverse complement strand
GGCCGAGCGTGGACTGGAGTGATGAATGAGTGAGCGTGGCTGGAAATTCGTCCTCGTCGGTTCGGTCGTGCTGAACGTATTCATGCTCGGCGCGATCGGCGGCGGCGCGTATCAGTGGTTCTCGACGCATCGCGACCTGCGGGCCGCGGGCGCACCGGCGTCGCGCACCGCATTGCGTTTCGCCGCGGACGAATTGCCTGACGCGCGCCAGCAGGAGTTCGTTGCGGCGCTGAAGGCGGCGCGCAAGGACGGCCGCGATTTCGCACGGGAAGGGCGCGACGACCGGATCACCGTGCTGGATCTGCTCGCCGCGCCGCAGCTCGATCGTACGGCGATCGACGCCGCGCTCGATCGTACGCGCGCGGCCGATACCGCGCTGCGTGCACAGGTCGAGCGCAGCGTCGTCGATTTCGCGGCGACGCTGACGCCGGACGAGCGCGCGAAGTTCGTCGACGGGTTGCGGCGCAGCGGTAACTGGCGGCTGCCGCCGAAGTTGCAGAAGAAGCAGGGCGACGCGGCCAGCAAGTAAGCAAGCGCCGCGCGGACGACGTGCGGCGGCATGCCTTTGCAGTGATGCGCAACGCGTACACGGAAGGCGGGTCGGCAATGCCTGCATGCATGCTTGCTGCAGGCATGCTTCAGCGAAGAATCGCAAGGAGCAAGGAGCAAGGAGCAAGGAGCAAGGAGCAAGGAGCAAGGAGCAAGGCGCAAGGCGCAAGGCGCAAGGCGCAAGGCGCAAGGCGCAAGGCGCAACCGCGACTGTGACTGTGACTGTGACTGTGACTGCGCTACGCGGCGCGCACGTTCAACGTGCAAGCATCCACGCGGAGATCGCGTCGACCACGCCGCTCTCCAGACCGTTGAAGCCGTGATAGGCAAACGCTTCGCACGGATCGCCCCGGGACGTGCCGCCCGACACGATCATCAGTTCGGCCTTCGGAGACTGGTCCAGCTTCTTCAACAGCGTATCCGTTTCGGATACCGGACAATATTTGCAGCCGTCGTTCTCGTGGTGAACGACGAGCACCGGAATCCTGACGCTGGCCAGGTTCATGTCCGTGACCGCCGTGCCGCCTCGATCTTCGCGGAGGATGGTGGACGTCAGCACGATACCGTCGGGCCCGCCGCCGCCGGCCAGCGCGATCGCAATGGCAGCGGCGGACTGGGTGCCGCGGCTCGTTCCGATGAGCCATACCGGTACGTGCAGTTGCTCCCGCAACCACGCGATCACGGCACGCGCGTCGTCGGCGTGTTCCTTCGAGAGTCGAAAGCCGTTGAGGTAGGGCGCGGATTGCCGGTCGCTCGGTGCATCGATGACCGCGACGGCAATGCCGTCCTTCACGAACAACTGCCTGGTGCGGACGAGAAAGTTGCCTGCACCCCAGCCGAATCGTCCGGACGGTTCCAGTTGCAGCCCGCCGTGTCCGCCGGCATAAAGAATGGCTGCGGCCTTCGGTGCGTCCGGCGCGATGAAGAGAAACCGTTGCGTCACGCCGGGGCGGGTCGGAATGTCGACGACCTTGGGCGGGTTTTGCGCATGCGCGGGATAGCCGTGCAGCGTCAGCGCGACTGCGAGCAGCCACGCACGGGTCCAGCGCGACGGCGGGCGCATCGAACCGGCCCAACGAAACCGAGCACGCAAGCTGACGGGAAGAGTGGGCATCGTAATGGTCGCTGGGTCGGGACGACGAAAGGCCGTGACGCGGGGCGATACATTCCATTGAGTCTAGGTGGCTTTCCGGGAACGGCAAGCGCCGGGGCGGGGGCGGCCGGCGAGCCCTCTGGTGGGATTCGTTCCGGTCAGGCTAGTGAAAGCCCGTTAGCCGGATGTCGAAATGTGCCTGTCTTTCGCAGGGGCACGGGATCCCGATACGGCGGCTGTACGTCCCGCCGATTCGCTGCATTCGTCAGCTGAATCCGCAACAGGAATTCGAACGGCAACACGCATGCAGTCAACGCCGCGCGACGCGCCAGAAATATTCGTCCTCCTGGCGACGGATTTCCCGCCGACCCACGTTAAACACGGGTACGCATCGCGAGAGCCCTTCCATGGACCACCCGAACGACATTACCCCGGCCGCCATCGCGCTGAACCGCTTCGGCCTCGGCGCACGCGCCGACGAAGCGCCGCCTGCCGACCCGAAGGCGGCACTCGTCGCGCAGCTCGATCGCTACGACGCGCGGCCGGCCGCGTGGGCCGGCGAGCCGGACGCAGTGGCGCTCGCGACGCGCTTCGCGAACGCGCGCAATGCGATGACGGCCAACGACCCGGCAACGAAACGCGCGACCGAGCAGTCGATCCGGCGCGACGGCAACGACACGTATCGCAGCGCCGTCGTCGCGCGGATGAACAGTGCGCTGAACACGCCCGCACCGTTCGTCGAGCGTCTCGTGCATTTCTGGGCGAACCATTTCGCGGTGTCGGTCGACAAGGGGCCGGTAGCGGCCTACGCGGGCGCGTTCGAACGCGACGCGATCCGCCCGCACGTGCTCGGCCGTTTCGAGGACATGCTGGTTGCCGTCGAGCAGCATCCCGCGATGCAGCTTTTCCTCGACCAGGCGCGCTCGGTCGGCCCCGACAGCCCGGCCGCGCTGCGTGCCGAAGCACGCAATCCGACGGCCAAGCGCGGGCTCAACGAGAATCTCGCGCGCGAAATCATGGAGCTGCACACGCTCGGCGTACGCACGGGTTACACGCAGGCCGACGTGACGGAATTCGCGCGTGCGCTGACCGGCTGGAGCATCGCCGGCGGGCGTGGCCCGCAGCCCGGTGATGCGGCGCCCGGCGCGTTCGTGTTTCGCCCGAAACTGCACGAGCCCGGCGTGCGGACCGTGATGGGGCGCAGCTACGACCAGCCCGGCGAAGCACAGGCGCGCGCGATCCTGCACGACCTCGCGCATTCGGAGGCGACCGGAAGGCATATCGCGTTCCAGCTTGCCCGTCATTTCGTCGCCGACAATCCGCCGCCCGCGCTGACTGACCGGCTCGCCCGCGCGTTCGATGCGAGCGGTGGCGATTTGCCGGCCGTCTATCGTGCGCTCGTCGATGCGCCCGATGCGTGGGCGCCGGTCAACCGCAAGTTCAAGACACCGTGGGAGTGGGCCGTGTCGTCGCTGCGCGGGCTCGGCTGGCGCGACACCGGCGACTTGAAGGTCGCGCCGCTGCTCACGCAGCTCGGCCAGA
>NZ_JAAGPB010000705.1:0-3296 GCF_017104585.1 Burkholderia sp. Ac-20392 | reverse complement strand
TACATCTGCTCGACTTTTATTCTGGCGGAACATCGCCACCCGCCACTTCTACCCGTGGATTTACACTCTTTCCCTCCACGCCCCTCTTCCGTTCTGCCCCCGGTGCTCGACCTGGCGTTGCCAGCGCGCGAGCACCGCGGTGCGCTCCCCTTCCAGCGTGAACGTGACACCCGTCGCGAGACGCGCATAGCCGACCCGCTGCGCATCGCCGTGCGCGATCGTCGCAGCGAATCCGGCCAGTCCGCCGAAGTCTCCTTCGAGCGGCGCCATCCTCAATTGCGCCTGAAAGAACGCGCCGTCCGCGACGAGCGTCAGCGCGGCCGTACGCCGTTGTGCGATCGCGCGCGCCGCACGCGATTGCGGCCAGAGCGCCAGCAGCAGCGTGCGCGCATCGTGTGCGTAGATCTCGCCGACACCGAGCAGCGTCGTGCGCAACTGGCCGTCGTCGGTTGCGACGATCAGCGATGCGGCGAAGTCGGCATGACGCTCGAGCGCCGTGCCGTCGAACAACGAAACGACGGCCGGCGGCCACGCATCGAACGTCCATTGTTCGAGCGCGTGGCGATGGGTATCGGTCATGATGGCGTGGCCCCGGTGGAAAGCGGATGAAGAAGCCGCAGCATACGCGCGTCGGGCCGCGCCGCGGCGATCAGCGCAGGAACACGTGCCGCGTGATCTTGGTGAGCGGATAGTGGACGCCCGGCTGGATCTTCGCGGGCAGGTCGAGCGGCTTGAGCAGCATCTTCACGCACATGTCGGCCGACAGGTTGCGCCGCACGAGCGTGCTGATGCGCGCGGCGCGTTCGCGGTTGTACTGGTTGTCGCCGACACGATCCGGATAGCGGACCGCGAACACGTGGCGCAGCGCGATCTCCGAATCCTCGTTCTTGATTTCCATCACGCGGCGCGCCAGCGCGCCGAGCACCGCGAGCCGGCCATTGCCTTCGAGCTGGTTGTACTTCTTGAAGAACTTGAAGAAGTGCTTGTAGTGGCGCACTTCGTCCGTGCGGATGTTGTCGGTGATTTCCTTCAGCACGGGCTCGTCCGAGCACTCGTTGATCGCGCGATAGAGCGTGGCCGTGCCCGTCTCGACGACGCAGCGCGCGACCATCTCGAGCGCGCGGGTCTTCTCGAACGCCTCGACCTTGCAGGTCTTCGAATACTCGGCGAAGAAATTCGCGAACGCGGTATCCCAGTCGAACTCCGGCCACACGTGCGCGATGTACGCTTTCAGCGCGCGCCCGTGCTGCAATTCTTCGTGCTCCCATGCATTGTTGAGCCATGCGGAGACTTCCGGATCGTCGTTGAAGAACTGGCTCAGATTGCTCGTGTAGAGATCCGAGCCGCTTTCGATGAACGACGACGCGCACAGCAGCAACAACAGATCCTCGTTCGCGGCGGCACGTTGACGATCGATCCGGTTCAGGTCGATGTCCTCGATTCGCCACGGCATCACATGCGTCGTTTTGGTGTCCATGGTGGTGCGCTCCCAGTCGTCGCGCGGGGGCCGGCCCATGCCTTCGGCACTGGCGCCAACCATCCCGCAGGCGGCGTTTTACTTGCGTTTATAGTGGATTGGTCCGGCCGAACCATGCTGGCATCTTAGCCGGACTTTGATGTTCGTGCTCCAGAGCACTGACCATACCCGACGAGCGCAGTTCCACGGCGTCTGTTGCCGTTCGTTAGACGAGTCCTTCAAACCGCTTGCGCCCGCTCGGCGATACGGGCTGCCGCAAACGAAACGGGCGGCCATTCGGCCGCCCGCGAAGCGCACGAAATGCCGGCGAAAGCCGGCGGCAATCCGTCAGAAACCGGCCGCCAGACCGTCGCGCCGGCTGTCGCTCGCGGCCACGTAGCCGCGCTCGCGATCGTCGCGGTCGAGACGCCAGATGAACTGCCCCGAACCGAAATCCATGTAAGGATCGTCGATCGACTTGATCGTATGGCCGCGTGCGGTCAGCGCATCGACGGTCGCGCGATTCATCGTTGCCTCGACGTCGAGCGTGAAGTCGCGGTTGACCTTCCAGCGCGGCGCATCACAGGCAGCCTGCGGTTGTTGCCCGTAGCCGAGCATCCGCACGACAGTCTGCAGGTGACCTTGCGGCTGCATGTCGCCGCCCATCACGCCGAAGCTCATCACGGCCTCGGTGCGCCCGTCGACCTCCTCGGTGACGAACGCCGGGATGATCGTGTGGAACGGCCGCTTGCCGCCCGCGACGACGTTCGGCGAAGCCGGGTCCATCGAGAAGCCGTGCCCGCGATTCTGCAGCGCGATGCCGGTGCCGGGCACGACGAGCCCCGAGCCGAAGCCCATGTAGTTCGACTGGATGAAGCTCACCATCATCCCGCGCTCGTCGGCCGCCGACAGGTAGACCGTGCCGCCCGAATGCGGTCGGCCGGCGCCGAAATGCGTCGCGCGCGCGGGATCGATCAGCTTCGCGCGTTCGGCGAGATACGCATCGTCGAGCATCTGTTCGGGCGTGACCTCCATCGCGCGCGGATCGGCGACGTAGCGATAGACATCGGCGAACGCGAGCTTCATCGCCTCGATCTGCAGATGCTGCGAGTCGACCGAATCGACTGGCCATTCGGTCACGCCCGCGTGCTCGGCGATGCCGAGCGCGATCAGCGCGGCGATGCCCTGCCCGTTCGGCGGGATCTCGTGGATCGTATGGCGGCCGAAGCGCTTGCCGATCGGCCCGACCCATTCCGGCCGATAAGCATGCAGGTCGGCTGCGGTCAACGCGCCGCCGCCTTCGCGGGAGAACGCGGCGATGCGCTCGGCGAGTACGCCCTCGTAGAACGCGCGCGCACCTTCCTTCTGCAGCGTACGCAAGGTCTGCGCATGGCCCGGCAGGCACATGCGCTCGCCCACCTGCGGTGCGCGGCCGTGCGGCATGAAAGTATCCGCGAAACCCGGCAGCCCCTTGAGCTCCGGCACGGCGGCCGCCCACTTGTGCGCGACGATCGGCGGCACCGCATAGCCGCGCTCCGCGATCTCGATCGCCGGTTCGAGCAGGTCCGCGAACGGCAGCGAACCGAACTTCGCATGCAGCGCTTCCCAACCCGCGATCACGCCCGGCACGGTGACGGTATCCCAGCCGCGCGTCGGCTTGTTCGCGATGCCGTTGCCCGCCTCGCCGTGGCGCTTGCGGAAATAATCGACGTTCCATGCGGCCGGCGCGACGCCCGACGCGTTCAGCCCGGACAGTCGCTCGCCGTCCCACACGAGCGCGAACGCGTCGCCGCCGAGCCCGCACGACACGGGCTCGACGACCGTGAGCGCGGCCGCGGCA
>NZ_JAAGPB010000704.1:0-238 GCF_017104585.1 Burkholderia sp. Ac-20392 | reverse complement strand
GCATTAAAAAAAAAAAAAAAAAAAAAAAATGTGTTCATATCACCATTCCAACCATATTATCATCATAACCTACTACTCATTCACCTTACGTGCCCTTCTCTCCATGTCCCTCTCTTCGTTCTTGTCACGCATATCCTCGCTTAACCTGTATCATCTCCCTCTCTCCTCTCTTCACGTAACAACCATTGATGTCACTGTGATCTCTCCCTTTTCCTCTTTGCCACTCTTCTATCCTCTT
>NZ_JAAGPB010000703.1:0-3447 GCF_017104585.1 Burkholderia sp. Ac-20392 | reverse complement strand
CGGCCCGCTGACCACCGTGCAGGATCTCGGGCGCCGCGGCACGCGCCATCTCGGCGTCGCGCAGGGTGGCGCGCTCGACGGCCTCGCGCTCGAAGTCGGCAACCGGCTGGTCGGCAACCGCCCCGATGCGGCGGGCGTCGAGATCACGATCGGCCCGGCCGCTTTCCGCTTCACGCGCGCGACCCGCATCGCGATCACCGGCACCGAGTTCGGTGCAACACTCGACGGCCGGCGCGTATATTCATGGTGGAGCCTGCCGGTCGAGGCCGGGCAAACGCTCGTGCTGCCCGCCGCGAAACGCGGGATGCGCGGCTACCTGTGCATCGCCGGCGGCATCGACGTGCTGCCGATGCTCGGCTCGCGCAGCACCGATCTCGCCTCGCGGTTCGGGGGCCTCGGCGGCCGCGCACTGCGCGACGGCGATCGCCTCCCGGTCGGCGTGCTTCCGGCCGGGATGGGTTGCCTCGCGGCCGACGCACCCGAATTCGGCGTCAAGGCGCCGGCGTGGTGCGCGTTCGTGCGCGTCGACGAGCCGCCGCGCCGTCACCGCCCCGCGCATGCGCCGTGGGCGATGCCCGTGCGCGTGCTGCCGGGCCCCGACTACGCGTCGTTCGCCGCCGATTCGCAGCAGGCGTTCTGGGATGAAGAATGGCTGGTCACGGCGAACAGCAACCGCATGGGCTATCGGCTCGCCGGCATCGAACTCGCGCGCGAGCGGCCGGCCGAGCTGCTGTCGCACGCGGTGCTGCCCGGCACGATCCAGGTGCCGCCGAACGGCCAGCCGATCGTGCTGATGCACGACGCGCAGACCACCGGCGGCTACCCGAAGATCGGCACGGTGATCCGTGCGGATCTGTGGAAACTCGCGCAGGCGCGGCTCAACCTGCCGATCCGCTTCGTGCGCACGACACCCGACGCCGCGCGCGCCGCGCTGGCTGCGGAACGTGCGTATCTGCGGCAGATCGACGTGGCGATCGACATGCGCGAGGAAGCGCGCCGCCGCGCCCAGTCGCGTGCGGCATGACAATGGCGGTAGCAGTACCGAAGGCAGCAGCAGTAGAGAAGACGGGCCACGCAATCAGTGGACGAGGAACATCATGGAAATCGATCTGAATGCCGATCTCGGCGAAGGATGCGGTTCGGACGAGGCGCTGCTCGACCTCGTGACGTCCGCGAACATCGCATGCGGGTGGCATGCGGGCGGTGCGAACGCGATGCGCGACTGCGTGCGCTGGGCCGTGCAGAAAGGCGTCGCCATCGGCGCGCACCCGAGCTTTCACGATCCGGAGAATTTCGGCCGCAAGGAAATGCAGCTGCCGGCCAGCGACATCTACGCGGGCGTGCTGTACCAGCTCGGCGCGCTGTCGGCGATCGCGCAGGCCGAAGGCGGGCGCATCGCGCACGTGAAACCGCACGGTGCGCTGTACAACCAGGCCGCGCGCGACCCGATGATCGCCGATGCGGTCGTGTCCGCGATCCGCGATTTCGATCCGTCGCTCGCGGTGTTCGGGCTCGCGAACAGCGTGTTCGTCGCGGCCGCGCGGCACGCGGGGCTCGCCGCGGTGGAGGAAGTGTTCGCCGATCGCGGCTACCGCGCCGATGGCTCGCTCGTGCCGCGCAACCAGCCCGGCGCACTGATCGACGACGAGGACACGATGATCGCGCGCACGCTGGACATGGTGCGCAGCCGGCAGGTCCGTGCGATCGGCGGCGAATGGGTGATGCTCAATGCGCAGACCGTCTGCCTGCACGGCGACGGCCCGCATGCGCTGGTATTCGCGAAACGGATTCGCGCCGCGCTCGAAGCGGTGGGCGTCGACGTGGTCGCGCCCGGCATGCTGCAGGCCGACGAACGCGCCTGATCCGGCCGATCGCGCCAGCGGCGCACGATCCGTCGTACAAAAGAAAAAAGCGCCCTCGTGGCGCTTTTCCGTTGGCGCAATCGTTGCGGCTTCGCCGTCTGTCGATTCGCCCCCCGAAACCGTCTTGCGACGGTGGCCGGAAAAATCTTCCGGATTAAAAAACGTCCGCCGCCGCCCGATTACTACTTTCCCCGGTGGGACGACGGAACGTCGCTTTATCTCGCAAGTCGGCCTGCATGCCTAGTTGTTGTCCGACGATGATTGGCCCCGCCGTACATGCAGACACTTCCGCGGCCGGCACGTGCATCACGTGCCGGCAACGCGCTAACCCCGCGCTTTATTTTCTGCTACCCCGTAGAACTTTTTCTATTCTTTTCATTTTTTCAACTTGTGGATCGAAGAATAGATATTGGCAGATCGGGATGTCAATCGTTTGAAACGCTATTTTCTGACGATTCAAGGGTTTTCCTTATCGAATCGCGTGCCCATACAGGCGTTTAAGGCGCCCGCACAACGTCAATCAAACAGGGGAGGATCGGTTCGGGAGCGGTGACGGCGATCAGTTCGCGTCGACCCTGTAACCTTGTTGACGCAACAATTCGAGCACGCCGCGCGGGCCGCCCAGATGCAGCGCGCCGATCGCGACGAACAGCGGCCGGTTCGGTGCGGCGATTGCCGTCATTCGTGCAACGAAGCGGCGGTTGCGCTCGTACACGATCTTGTTGTCGATCGCGTCCGACAACGCCTTCGAACGCGCGAGCCGTTCGCTCTTCGCGACCGCCCATGCCGAGATCGCATCGGCGTCGCCAATTCGCCACAGTCGGTGCAGCGCCTTGATGTCGTCGGCGTTCTGCGCGGGCGTCTGCACCATGTCCTGCGCGAGCATCTCGCGCTGCTCGGCGAGCGTCAGCCCGGTGAACGCGCGCATCTGTTCGGCGAGCGTCTCCAGCCCGATCACGCGGCCGCCCTTCTTCTTCAGGAACACGTTCTGCAACTGCGCCTCGGTGCCGTATTCGGTCTGCAAACCGGCCGACAGCGAATCGTAGGTCTCGACGACGAGCGCCGCGAGCCACGGCCGCATCTTGCGGATCTCGGCGAGCGCGGCCGGGTTGCCGCGCAGGCGCGCCGCGAGCCGCTGCCACAGCGGTTCGGGCAGCAGGCGCTGCAGGCACGGGTAACGGCAGACGCCGTACTTCGACACGTCGTCCTGCGATTCGAGCAGGTCGTCGGGCGACAGCTCGAGCGCCAGTGTGGGCGACGCGGCGAGCGCCGCGAGGATGCGCGGCCGGAACGGCTGCGCGCTCGGGTAATCGGACGGGTCGCCGGTGTGCAGCGTGCCGAGCACGTACAGCGTGACCTTGCCCTTGGTTGCAACGTAGAACGGCATGCGCGCGGGCTGCACGCGCACGGTGCCGCGCGACACCGTGCCGTCCGACACGGCGGGCGCGTGGAAGCCCGGCAGGCTCATGCCGGGCGGCGGGACTTGCGACGGATGGAACGGTGAAGTGGCCGGCGCGCGCCCTTCGAGATCGGAAGAGCGTCGGGGAGGGGAAGCGTGTAGAACTCGGGTGTGATCTCGGCTGGT
>NZ_JAAGPB010000702.1:0-3422 GCF_017104585.1 Burkholderia sp. Ac-20392 | reverse complement strand
CAACGGTGCCGAGCAGGTCCGACGATTCGGCGACCGGCTTGCCGTCGACCGCGAGCACGACGTCGCCCGGCTGCAGGCCCGCGTGCGCGGCCGGGCCATCCGGCTCGACCATGGTGATCAGCGCGCCGTCGGGGCTGGCGAGGCCGAACGAACGCGCAAGCGCCTGGCTCACTTCCTGGACGGCCACGCCGAGCCGGCCGCGCGTGACCTTGCCGGTCCGCAGCAACTGGTCCTTCACGTCGAGCGCGATGTCGATCGGGATCGCGAACGCGAGCCCCTGATAGCCGCCCGTCTTCGAGAAGATCATCGAGTTGATCGCGATCACGCGGCCGCCGAGGTCGAACAGCGGGCCGCCCGAATTGCCGGGGTTGATCGGCACGTCGGTCTGGATGAACGGAATCGCGCGCTCGCCCGGCAACGAACGCGATTTCGCGCTGACGATGCCCTGCGTGACCGTGTTCGCGAACCCGTACGGCGAACCGATCGCCATCACCCAGTCGCCCACCTCGGTGCGCGCCGGGTCGCCGGTCGCGACGACCGGCAGGTTGTGCGCGTCGATGCGGATCACCGCGACGTCGGAGACGGGATCGCTGCCGATCACGCGCCCCTTGAACTGCCGCTTGTCGGTCAGCTTCACGTCGATCGCGACCGCATCGCCGACCACGTGCCGGTTGGTCAGGATCACGCCGTCCTCGCTGACGATGAAACCCGAACCGAGGCTCACCTCCTCTCGGTTGCCTATCACGCGCCGCGCAAGAAACGGCGCGAGCGGATGATCGGGTGCGATGCCCGGCGGCAACTGAATGCCCATCTGCGTGACTTCGCGCGTGACGCTGATGTTGACGACAGCCGGGCCGACGCGCCGGACCAGCGCGGCAAAATTCGGCAGCACGACGGTCGGCGTTGGGGTCGGCGTCGGCGATGCGGCACCCGGCTGCGCAGGCCGCTCGGCAGCCGTTGCCGTCGAACAACCGCATGCGTACGCGCAAGCCAACGCCAGCCCGCCGGCCATCGCTCGCAGCGCCGCTGCCAGGTTCGTGTGCCTGCCCGCTTTCATGTCGCTGTTCCTCGTCGGTTCGCGCCGGAACGCCGCCGGCTCGTCGATACCTGCGCCCCACGCGCGGCCGCCTGCATTACTTCGGCGGCACCGCGACCGGCGCATCGGGCCGCTGCGGCGTCGTCGACCGGCCCCAGTTCGAGCCGAAACGGTTTCGCTCGGTCGACAGGTTGAACGTGCCGAGACGGTTCGACGGCTGCTTCGACAGCCGTTCCGAATCCGTTTGCGACGCGCCCGCCTGCGGGTCGGCCTTCGGCTTCAGTTGCTGGCTGAGGCAGTCGTACGACAGCGCACGCTTGCCGTCGACTTCCGCATCGACGCACACTGGCTTCGCGGCCGAACCCGGGCTGGCCGGCGCAGGCGCGACCGCACTCGCCGCCGCGCGGCCGCCCTGCGCGTGCGCACCGGTTGCCAGCAGCAGACAAACGATCGTCGCGATGCCGCTTCGTCGCATCTTCATGCGCGCCTCCTTCAGAAATGGCGCCATTGCGCCCTCACGGCTGCCGTCACAGGTTCCTGCCCGCCGCCGACGCGCGCGCCAGGAAACGCGCGAACGCTGCGCAATCGGACGCTTCGACGGCAGGTTCCTGTGCATCGATCCGTTGCGCCCACGCGTCGCGCATGCCGTCGACCGGCTGCCACGCCTGCACCTGCGCGCCGGTCGGATACGGCGTGACGAGCGGTTCGCGATAGTCGACGCGAAACAGCGGCGGCGCGCTGCCGCCCGCCGTCCACAGATCGCCGACGTCGCGCACGCTCGCGTCGAACCAGAACCGCACCCAGCGCACCGTCGGCGCGCGCGTGTCGGTACCCGGCGCGTCGGTGCCCAACGCATCCGGCACGCGCAGGAAGCCGGCCAGCACGAGCAGCACGGCCGCCAGATCGTCGTCGCGCAACATCCGGTACGACCAGAGATCCGCGACGTCGACACAGGAGATCACCGCGATAAAACGGGCGATCGTGAGCGCGGGCCACGCGCGCCGCATCAGCGTGTAATGGCGCGCCCACTCCGCCACGAAGCGCTCGCGATGCCGGGCGGCGACCTGCACGTCGCGAGAGCCGCGAATCGTCAGTTCCTCCGGCTGATACTGGCGCGTCGTGAGCACGCACTGCGCGGAGCAGCGCGCGCTGCGATGCCGCGCATAGCCGCCCGCGCCGGGCAACGGCTCCAGCGCGCCGAAGCACAGCGGGCAATGCGTCGGCCATTCGCCGGGCCGGCCCGGCCACGGGTTCGCTTTAGGCAGGCGCGGGCGGTCGGCGGCGGCGGCCGGACGGCGCCGCCCCGGTGTGCGTGCATCGGGCGCATCGACGCGCGGCGTCGAACGGACGGTTGCCATGAGCGCGCCTACCGGGCAGACGCGAGCGCTTTCTTCAGCGCGTCTTCGTTGATCGGTGCGTTCGCGGCGAGCTTCGCGAGATACGCCTGCGCATTCTGCTGGGTGCGCTGTGCACGCAGCATCGCGCGCAGTTGCTCCTTCACGTCGGCCAGCGGACGCGGCGCGGCCGCGCGGACGTCGATCAGCTTCACGACGTGAAAGCCTGCCGGCGTCTGGATCGGCGCGGAGACCTGGCCCGGCTTCAGCGCGTCGGCGGCCTGCCGCACGGCCGGCACCATCAATTGATCGGGCACGAAACCGAGATCGCCGCCGTTCGCGGCACTCGCCTTGTCCTGCGAGTTCGCTTTTGCAAGCGCCGCGAAATCGCCACTGCGCGCGCGGCTCGCGAGATCGGCCGCCTGCTTGCGCGCCTTGTCGAGTGTCGCGGCATCCGCGTTCGGCGGCACCGCGATATAGATCTGCGCGACATGCAGCGCGCGCGGCGCGGTGAACGCGGCGCGATTTTTGTCATACGCGGACTGCAGCTCCGCATCCGACGGATAGTCGGCCGGCGGCGCATTCACCGACGCCAGATAGCTGCGCACGACGATATCGCGCCGCGCCTGTTCGACGGCTGCCTGCACCTGCGCCTGCTTGTCCCAGCCCTTCGATTTCGCCTCGGCCAGCACGGCCTTCTGCGCGAGCGTCGAACGCACGACCTGGTCGAGCGCGGCGGGATCGGCCGCGAGACGTTCACGCCCCTCCGGGCTCACCGCCTTCAGCAGCCCCGCGATATCGTCCTGCGTGACCGACGCCTGCGCGGCATTCGCGATCACGTCGTCCTGTGCGTGCGCCGCGAACGGTGCGCCCAGTGCGAGACTGCCTGCCACGATCGCCAGCATCTTCATCTTCGTCATCATCGTTCGACTGCCCTCTCGATTGCTCTTGAAATGCGGACGCTGCATCAGTGCGCGTCCGTCAGCGTCATGCGCAGGACGAGCGGCTGCGCCATCCCGCGTGGCGGCGCCGCGCCGACCGCCCGGCCGACA
>NZ_JAAGPB010000701.1:0-3499 GCF_017104585.1 Burkholderia sp. Ac-20392 | reverse complement strand
CGGCGCAGGCTCATGCGCGACCGGCCGCGCCACACTGCGCGACGGTGCGAGCACGATACCGCCCATCACGCGCCAGCCCGACACGATCGTCTTCATCTGGCGCGTCTGCTCTTCGAGCGACGCAGCCGCGGCGGCCGCCTGCTCGACCAGCGCCGCGTTCTGCTGCGTGACCGAATCCATCTGGCCGACCGCGCGGTTGACCTGCTCGATGCCGGTCGACTGCTCGTCCGACGCGGCGCTGATCTCGCCCATGATGTCGGTCACGCGGCGCACGGCCTGCACGATCTCGTCCATCGTCGAGCCGGCGCGCGACACGAGCGCCGACCCGCTTTCGACCTTCTCGGCCGAATCGCCGATCAGCGTCTTGATTTCCTTCGCGGCGCTCGCGCTGCGCTGCGCGAGCGAGCGCACCTCGCCCGCGACCACCGCGAAGCCGCGGCCCTGTTCGCCGGCGCGGGCGGCTTCGACCGCCGCGTTCAGCGCGAGGATGTTGGTCTGGAACGCGATGCCCTCGATCGTGCCGATGATGTCGACGACCTTGCCCGAACTCGCCGCGATGTCCTGCATCGTCGACACGACCTGGCCGACCACGTCGCCGCCCTGCGTCGCGATGTCCGATGCATTCACCGCGAGCTGGCTGGCCTGCCGCGCGTTTTCCGCGTTCTGCCGCACGGTGCCCGTCAGCTGTTCCATGCTCGACGCGGTTTCCTGCAGCGATGCGGCCTGCTCCTCGGTACGCTGCGACAGGTCGATGTTGCCGGTCGCGATCTCGCGCGCGCCGACGTCGATCGATTCGGTGCCGCGATGCACGGCCTGCACCATCGTCGTGACGGCGTCCTGCATCCGCTTGATGCCGCCGAACAGGCGGCCGATCTCGTTCGTGCTGAACACGTTGACCGGCTGCGTGAGGTCGCCGCCGGCGATGCGCTCGAAGTGCGCGATCGCGTCTTCCAGCGGCTGCACGATCAGCCCGCGCAGCGCAAAGCGGATCGCGATCACGACGACGAACGCGATCGCGATGCCGGCCGCGATCAGCCCGATCATCAGCGAGATCTGCGATTGCGTCGCGGCCTGGCGATCTTCGGCGCGCTTCTGCAGCGATGCGATCACGGCCGACGCGGCCTGGTCGTACGCGACGAACATCGGGCTGATCTTGGTATCGGCGACCGCGTGGTACGCGGCCATGTCACCCGCGCGGGCGGCCGCGAATTCGGGCTCGACGCCTTCCTTCACGATCGTCGTGTAGCGGGTGGTCAGTTCGTCGACGAGCGCCTGCTCGACGCCGAGCTTCGGCGTCGACTGGAACGCCTGCCAGTTCTGGTTCGACTTCGCGTACAGCTCCTGCGCGCGGTCGAGCACCTTGGCCGCTTCGGCCGTGTTGCCGCCTTCCGTCAACGAACGGAAGCGGTCGAGCGACACGCGCGCACGCAGCAGGTACGACGACGTGTCGTCGAGCGTATGGATCGCCGGCAGGTCGACGTGCGCGATCTCGTCGAGCGAGCGGCTCGCGTGATTCAGCGCGTACAGGCCGAGCCCGCCGACGGCTGCGGCCAGCGCCACGAGGATGAGTCCGACCGCCGTGAGCGTCGTGCGGATCGACCAGTTATGCAACATTGCAGATTCTCCCGAAATTCCTGCGCGCGCGGCGCGCTTACCCGCCGAGCGTCTCGATCAGCGCCATTTCACGGCTCGACATCAGCTTCTCGATGTCCATCAGGATCAGCATCCGGCCGTCGACCGTGCCGAGGCCAGTCAGGTACTCGGTCGTCAGCGTCGCGCCGAATTCCGGCGCCGGCATGATCTGGTCGGTCTGCAGCGTCAGCACGTCCGACACGCCGTCGACCACCATCCCGACCACGCGATGCGCGACGTTCAGGATGATCACGACGGTCTGGTGGTCGTACTCGACGCGGCCGAGATGGAACTTGATCCGCATGTCGACGATCGGCACGATGATCCCGCGCAGGTTGATCACGCCCTTGATGAACTCCGGCGCGTTCGCGATGCGCGTGACGCTGTCGTAGCCGCGGATTTCCTGCACCTTCAGGATGTCGATCCCGTATTCCTCGTCGCCGAGCGTGAACACGAGGAATTCCTGGCCCGTCGCGTCGCCTTGTTCCGCGTCGCGGCGGCTCGTTGCCGCGTTCGCCGCGGCCGGATTGATCATTTGGACTTCAGCAGACACGTTTGCCCCCAATCGGTTGAATGGCGAGTGACATCAGAACATCGCGAGCTCGGCGCCGGCACGGGCGCCGTGCGTCGCACGGGTTTCGCGGTTCAGCGCCGCGACGTCGACGATCAACGCGACGCTGCCGTCGCCGAGGATGGTCGCCGCCGAGATGCCGTGCACCTTGCGGTAATTGGTTTCGAGGTTCTTCACGACCACCTGCTGCTGGCCGACCAGCTCGTCGATCAGCATCGCGAAGCGGCGCCCCTCGGTTTCCATGATCGTGACGATCCCTTGCGTCGGGTCGGTACGCGCGTCCTCGACCGAGAACACCTCGTGCAGCGCGACGAGCGGCAGGTATTCGCCGCGCACGCGCACCACGCGTTCGCCGTTGCCGACCGTGTAGATATCGTCGTTCGACGGCTGCAGCGACTCCATCACGAAGTTCAGCGGCAGGATGAAGATCTCGTTGCCGACCTTCACCGACATCCCGTCGAGAATCGCGAGCGTCAGCGGCAGCACGATCCGCGTGGTCGTGCCGCGGCCGGCCACCGACGTGATCTCGACGTGGCCGCCCATCGACTGGATGTTGCGCTTCACGACGTCCATCCCGACGCCGCGGCCCGACACGTCGGTCACCGTCTCGGCGGTCGAGAAGCCCGGCGCGAAGATCAGCTGCCAGACTTCGTCGTCGCTGATGTTGTCGGACACCTGCATGCCCTGTTTCGCGGCCTTCGCGAGAATGCGCTCGCGATTCAGGCCCGCGCCGTCGTCGCTCACCTCGATCACGATGTTGCCGCCGTGATGCGCGGCCGACAGCACGAGCTGGCCAACGGCGTCCTTGCCGGCGGCGACGCGCTTGTCGACCGTCTCGATCCCGTGGTCGAGGCTGTTGCGCACGAGGTGGGTCAGCGGATCGATGATCCGTTCGATCAGGCTCTTGTCGAGCTCGGTCGCCTGGCCGAACGTGACCAGCTCGACCTGCTTGCCGAGCTTGCCGGCGAGGTCGCGCACCAGACGCGGGAAGCGGCTGAACACGTAGTCCATCGGCATCATGCGGATCGACATCACGGCTTCCTGCAGGTCGCGCGCGTTGCGCTCGAGCTGCGCCATCCCGTTGAACAGGCGGTCGTGCAGCGCCGGATCGAACGCGCTCGCGGTTTCCGCGAGCATCGCCTGCGTGATCACGAGTTCGCCGACCAGGTTGATCAGCTGGTCGACCTTCTCGACGCCGACACGAATCGAGCTGCCTTCGGCGCCCGATGCGGCCGCGGCGGCCGGGCGCGCGCGCTTGTCGTCGTGATGCGCGGCGGCCTGCGGCGCGTGGTCGGC
>NZ_JAAGPB010000066.1:0-234 GCF_017104585.1 Burkholderia sp. Ac-20392 | reverse complement strand
TATAACGGTCGGTACGCAGATATACAAGTACAGTGATGCTGCTCAGGGTCCCACAGCACATGTAGCATGAATATTCGTCCTTCCAAACGTAATGTAGACACAGCGTGGAGATCTCGAGGCGATATCTTGTGGATTAGTGAAAGGATCGTAATGCTTAACCAACACTAATAAAATCGTTATCGGTCATGGACCCACAGGCGACGGATACGTACCAAATTATTTTTTTTTTTTTTA
>NZ_JAAGPB010000065.1:0-27063 GCF_017104585.1 Burkholderia sp. Ac-20392 | reverse complement strand
CGCGAGCGCGCCCGCGCAGACCCACGTGCGCGCCGGCACGCTGCCGTGGCGGCCGGTGATCGCGATCTGGGTCGTGACGGCGCTCGTCTACGGCGTGCAGGCGTCGCAATGGGCGATCGCCGGCTTCGTCGGCGAGCGTGCCGGGCTGTCGCCGACGACGATCGGCGTGCTGCTGTCGGTGTCGTCGCTGCTCGGCTTCGTCGGCGCGGCGATTCCGTCGCATCCGGCCAGCCACCCGCACCGCCTCGCGCTGATCTGGGCCGCGCAGCTCGCGATGATCGCGTCGATCGAATGGTTCTTCAGCGCGCGCAGCGGCAGCGCGTACTTCCTGAGCCAGTTCGTGCTGAACAGCGCGTTCTTCGTGATCGTGCCGTTCCTCACCGGGATGCTGTCCGACGTCGACCCGGACGGCTCGCTGGTCGCACGCACGCTCGTCGTCACGTTCTTCGCGGCCGGCATCGGCACCGCGCTGTCGGGCGCGCTGCTCGGCCGCTTCGGCGGCACGCGCGTCGCGCACGTGCTGTGCGTGGCCGTGCTGGCCGCCGCCCCGTTCGTGCGGCTCGCGCTGCGCCGCGCGGCGCCCGGTGCGGTGGCGAGCGCGTCGCCCTGACTGCAGTGCGCCATGGCGTGGCCGCGACGCACCATGAGAATGGCCGCCGCGGCCTTGGCCCGCGCAAATTTGGCTTTCTACATTCGTTTCCGGCGGGTCGAGCCGCCGTCCCCCTGTCGATGCGGAGTCCCAAAGAATGAATCGTCACGATAGCGTTCGCGCCGCGTGCTGCGCGATGTTGGTCCTGGCCGGTACCGGCGCGCACGCGCAAAGCAACGTGACGCTGTACGGCGTAATCGATGCGGGCATCCGCTACGAAACGCACGGCGTGTCCTACGGCGCCGACGGCACGCCGGTGTCGACGGGCCGCAAGATCTCGATGGCCGACGGCGGCGGCCTGACGGAAAGCTACTGGGGCCTCAAGGGGCAGGAAGATCTCGGCGGCGGGCTGTCCGCGCAGTTCAACGTCGAAAGCCACTTCGGCCCGAACAGCGGCGCGATCGTGCCGGCCGGCTCGCCGAACTTCTTCCAGGTCGCATACGTGGGGCTCACGTCGACGTCGCTCGGCCAGCTCGCGCTCGGGCGCCAGTACAACGTGCCGTTCGAGATGGTGTCGCTGACCTACGGCTCGAACCTGTGGGCCGGCCCGCAGGATCCGTACTTCAACCTGTTCAAGCCGGAGCAGACGATGCTCGCGGGCGCCCGCACCAGCAACATGATCCAGTACGGTGCGCAGCTCGGCAGCCTGTACCTGCTCGCGCAGTACGCGCCGGGCGGCCATGCGGGCGGCGGCGTGCTCGGCAGCCAGGCCGGCGCGGCGATCGCGTATGCGCCGGACAAGGGGCCGTTCACGGTTGGCGCATCGTTCATGCGCACCTGGGACGACGTCACCCACGCGAAATTCGACATCTATGGCGGCGGCGGCTCCGTCACGCTCGGCAACGCGACCGTCAACGCCGGCTATATCGAGAACGCGCGCGACAACGACTTCACGTCGTTCGAGAACGGCCCGTTCAGCTCGACCGATCTCGCCGCGCTCGGCATCATCTCGCCCGCGCAGGTGGTCGATCCGTCGACGCCCGGCGGGTTCCGGCGCCGCAAGATGGCGCTCGCGGGGCTGACCTACCGGTTCACGTCGGCGTTCACGGCCGCCGTCAACGCGTGGTGGACCACGCAGTCGGGCTACACGCCGGACTTCGACGGCCGCGCGCGCCAGTTCCAGGTGATCGCCGGCTACAGCCTGTCGAAGCGCAGCATGCTCTACGCGGAAGTCGACTATGCGATCTATCGCGGTGGCCTGGTCGGCGCGCAACTGGTCGGCGTGAACGGGCAGTCACCGAGCACGAGTACCACGCAGCTCGGCGCGACGGTCGGCCTGCGCCACTACTTCTGACGCGGGGCCGCACAGGATGTGGGCGATCGCGGCCGGGGAGGCACCGGGTCTCCGGCCGGGCGGGACGAGTACAATCCATGGAAAAAAATACGGAGCATCCATGGACGAACCCGACCGTTATACGACGGCGAATCTGCCGGTCCATCTGTTGCGGTGCCTCGCGGAGACAAGCAAGGAGCTGGGCATCGACCCCACGCGGCTGTGCCTCGGGCTCGGCTTCGACGTTGCGGACCTGTCGAATCCGTCGTGCCGGATTTCCTTGCGTCAAGCGAGCACGATGATCCGCCGCGCGCTCGACATGGCGCCGGGGCGGGCGCTCGGCCTCGAACTCGGCACGAGCGAGACGATCGCGTCGATCGGCCTGGTCGGCTACGCGATGCTGACGAGCCCGACGCTGAAGGACGCGATCTCGGTCGGGATGGAACTGCAGCGCCACACGGGGCCGCTGATGCGCTTCGAGGTGATCTCGGATGCGCGCACGCTGTCGATCCGCGCAACCAACGTCTTTCTCGAACCGGACATCGAGGCGTTCCTCGTCGAGGAAGCGTTCGGCAGCTTCATGAAGATCGGGCGCTCGCTGGTCGGCCCCGCGTTCCAGCCGAAGGTCGTCGATCTCAGCTACCCGCCGCCGGCCTATGCGGAACAATACGCACGTGTGTTCCCGTGCCCGGTGCGGTTCGAACAGGAGCAGAACCTGTTCTCATGCGACGCCGCACTCGGCAACCGCCCGATCGCGACCCACGATCCGCTCGCGCATCGCCAGGCGCTCGAATTCCTGCAGGACGCGCTGCCGCCCGAACCCGAAGGCACCGAATTTCTCGAATCGATCGAACGGATCATGCGACGCGACCTGCGCCATGCGCCGTCGCTCGCCGAGATCGCCGCGCAGCTGTGCATGAGCGAGCGCACACTCCGGCGACGGCTGGCCGATCAAGGTGTGTCGTATCAAACGGTGATCGACACGATCCGCAGGAAGCGCGCGTTCACGCTGCTGAGCAATCCGCGGCTGTCGATCGAAGACGTCGCGCACGAAGTCGGCTTCAGCGACGCGCACAACTTCCGGCGCGCGTTCAAGCGGTGGACGGGGCACGGGCCGCGCGAGGGGCAGCGGCCGGCATAGCGCCCCCGCCGCGCAACCCCGCCGCCGTTACGCCGTGCCCGCCAGCGAACGATCGAGCCCAACGAGCGTTTGATACAGCACGCGTGTGCCGTCGAGCAGTTGCTGCGGCTCGATCCATTCTTCCGGGCAATGGCTGCGGCCGCCCAGGCACGGAATGAAGATCATCCCGATCGGCCCGGTCGGCGCGACGTACACGGCATCGTGCCCCGCGCCGCTCGGCAGCCGCATGCTCGGATAGCCGAGCTGCGTGGCCGCCTGTTCGACCGCGTCCATCACGAGCGGCTGGCAGTCGGTCGGCCGTGCGCGGCTCACGTGCTCCGCACGCGCGCTCAACCGCAACGCGTCGAGCCGCGCGGCCGCACCGGCCAGCAGCGCCTCGGGGAAAGCGTCGAGCACCGCGTCGCTGTCGCTGCGCACTTCGAGCATCAGTTCGACGTGCCCCGGCACCGCGTTCGGCACGTTCGGCGTCATCGCGATCCGCCCGATCGTCGCCACGACATAGTGCGGATTGCCCGACAGCGCCGATGCGCGCGCATGTGCGGCCTCGATCAAGTGGGCGGCGCCGACGAGCGCGTCGCGACGGATGTCCATCGGCGTCGTGCCCGCGTGGTCGGGCTGCCCGGTCACGGTGATCAGCACGCGCCGGATGCCGACGATGTTGGTCACGACGCCGATCGGCAAGCCGCGCGTTTCGAGTACCGGCCCCTGCTCGATATGCAGTTCGACGAACGCGGCCGTGCTGCCCGGCGCACGCAGCGGTTCGCGCAGCGCGTCCGGATTGCCGCCGATGCGGCGCAGCGCTTGCGCGAGCGTTTCGCCTTCGGCGTTCGTCGCGCGCAGCATGCCGGCGTCGAGCACGCCCGACAGCGCACGGCTGCCGACGCACGAAATGCCGTAGTCGCTCGGTTCTTCGGACAGGAAGTCGATCACCTCGAACGGATGGTCGAGCACGATCCCCTGCTCGTTCAGCGTATGCGCGACCTCGATGCCCGCGAGCACGCCGATGATCCCGTCGAAGCGACCGCCGCCGACCACCGTGTCGCAGTGCGACCCCGTGACGAGCGGCTTCGTGCAGCGGCCGCTGCCTTCGCGGCGGCCGATCAGGTTGCCGCCCGCGTCCATCGACACCGTGAGGCCGGCCTCGGCGAACTGCGCGGCGAGCCATGCGCGCGCTTCGGTGAAGAGTGGCGAGAATGCGCGGCGCGTCCACGGGACGTCGGGCCGCGTGAAGCGCGCCAGTTGCTCGACACGCGCGTTCAGGCGTTCGGCGTTCAGCGGCGGGAAAGGGAAATCCGTCGGATTCATGCGTGCTCCTGCGTAGCGATCGACCGGCTGCCGTGCGGCTTCAGGAAGCGGCCCGAGCCTGCCGGGTTGACGATGCGCTCGCCGTCGTACACGAGCGCGCCGCGACAGTAGGTGGCGGCGATCCGCACCGTGAATTCCATCCCTTCGAACGCGCTCCACTGCACGGCCGACAGGCTGCGCGACGGATCGAACGCGTAACGTTCCGGCGTGAGGATCACGAAATCCGCATCGGCGCCGACGTCGAGCGACCCTTTGCGGTCATCGAGCAGGAAATGCCGCGCCGGGTTCGTCGCGAGCAGTTCGGCCACGCGCGTCGGCGCGACGCCATGCTGTTCGCAGCCGGTCCAGAACGCGGGCAGCAGCGTTTCGAGCCCCGGGCCGCCCGACGCGTTGCGGAACACGTTCGGGTCGCCCTTGCGTTCGAGCCCCCAGCTCACGTGATCCGACGACACGAACGTGCATTCGCCGCGCGCGATGTGCGTCCACAGCAGATCCTGCTCGGCGCGCGGCCGGATCGGCGGGTAGTGCTTGGTTTTCGCGCCGAAGCGCTTCGTGTGCGTCTCGTGGTCGAGCATCAGGTACTGCACGCAGGTCTCGATGCTCGCGCGATGGCCGGCCTGCCGGAACAGGTTGCACAGCTCGAAGCCGCGCGACGTCGACACGTGCACCGCGTGCGCGCGGGCGCCCGTCTCCGCGCCGATCTCGTAGATCAGCGCGGTCGCGAGGTTCTCGATCAGCGGCGGATGCGCGCGCAGGAACGCGTCCCAGCCCGTGTCGCCGGCCTCGATCATCCGCGCGATGTTCTTGCGCGTCATGTCCTGCATCTGGTTGTGCACGCCGCACGCGAGGCCCGACGGCGCGATCAGCCGGAACGCGTCGTACAGCACGTCCTCCTCGACGCGCGGGAACCGGCCGGGCGTCGCCTCGAACGTCGAGAACTTGAACGCGCACACGCCGCCGTCGATCAGCCCGGCCGCCGCATCGAGGCCGTGCTTCGCGTTGAGCGTGCCGTACAGCGCGACGTCGACGTGGCAATCGCGCTCGGCTTCCGCAATCTTGCGGTCGAGCTGCGCGCGCGACGCGACCGGCTCCGGATCGTCATACGGCATGTCGACCATCACCGTCACGCCCCCGGCGGCGGCCGCACGCGACGCGTGACCGAGCCCCTCCTGGTTCGCCTGGCTGGCCGCATGCACCTGCCCGTCGACGACGCCCGGCAGCACCCACTGACCGCGCGCATCGATCGTGTCGCGCGCCGCCGGCGGCACCCCCGTGCCACGTGCGGCGATCCGCCCGTGCCTGATCGCGAGCCAGCCGTCGTCGACCACCTCGCGCGCATCGACCAACCGGCCGCGCACCACCTGTTCGAATTCGCTCATTTGCGCCTCCTGCTTTTTTGATCACGAGCAGTTTAGGCAGCGCTCTGCCAGAATGTCTCATGCCGATTTATCGCCCCCACATAACATGGAGTTAAGGCTGTGCGTCTGAACCTGCGCCAGATCGAGGTGTTTCGCGCCATCATGCTGACCGGCTCGATCAGCGGCGCCGCGAAGCTGCTGCACGTATCGCAGCCGGCCGTCTCGCGGCTCATTTCGTATGCCGAGCAGCGGCTCGGCCTCGCGCTGTTCGAGCGCATCAAGGGGCGGCTCTACCCGACGCCGGAAGCGCAGCGGCTGTTCGTCGAAGTGAACGCGGTGTACCAGGGCGTGCAGCGCGTCAACGAAATCGCGGAAGACCTGATCGAGAACCGGATGGGCCACCTGCGCATCGCGTGCAGCCCCAATCTCGGGCAATCGCTGCTGCCGCGCGCGATCGCCGCGTTCTACGAACGTTTTCCCGACGTGCGCATCATCCTGCACACGATGATCCCGAGCGTGCTGCTGCAGGCGGTGCTCACGCAGCAGGTCGAGCTCGGCATCGCGTTCCTGCAGGACACGCACCCGAACGTCGAAAGCCAGCGCCTCTATGAAAACCGGATGGTCGCGGCCGTGCCCGCGTCGCACCCGTTCGCGCGCCGCAAGACGCTGGCCGTGCGCGATCTCGCGGATCAGCCGCTGATCGGCTATGGCAGCGACATCCCGCTCGGGCAACTGGTGCGGCGGCTGTTCAGCGACGAAGGGCTCGTGCCGCAGGTCAAGATCGAAGTGCAGCAGGCGCACGTCGCGTGCGCGCTCGCGCAGGCCGGCACCGGCATCGCGCTGATCGACGAGCTGACGGTCGCAGGCCCCGTGTGGCCGCAGATCGTCGTGAAGCCGATCGTGCCGACCATTTCCGCGCCGGTCAGCGTGCTGCACCCGGTGCTCGCACCGCTGTCGCGGCTCGCGCACGAGTTCATCGACACGCTGCACGCACTCTCCGCCCCCACGTGAATTGCGTTGCCCGAACAGGCTGAAACCGTTGTCCAGCCTGCGTTTCATCGTCGTACCGGCGGCGGCGGATCACCCCGTTCGCCATCCGTCGCTCGAGCGTCACCGGGATTACCCTACGCTTAACATGGCGTTATGAAGTCTCCATAAAATAGCAATAACGCTCAATATTCGGCGTCCCTAGAATCGTTTGGACAGTACCGCCACACAAGGCTTTCGGCCGGCGCGTACGGGCCTTTTTCCCCTCTCAGGACAAACGACACATGGGACGCATTCTGTCTTCGAAGGACGTCGAAGCCGCCGTCAAGGGCGGTTCGGTTTTCGCATGCGGCGGTGGCGGCTGGGCCGACCACGGCCGTGAACTCGGCACGCTCGCGGTCACGATCGGCCGCCCCGAACTGGTGAGCATCGACGAGCTGCCGGACGACGCGTGGATCGCCACGGCCGCCGCGATCGGCGCGCCGGGCGGCCTCACCGACTGGCAAATGCTCGGCGCCGATTACGTGAAGGCCGCGCAGCTGGTGCAGGACGCGCTCGGCGCGCCGCTCGCGGGGCTCATCATCGGGCAGAACGGGATGTCGAGCACGCTGAACGCGTGGCTGCCGTCCGCGTTGCTCGGCACCAAGGTGGTCGACGCGGTGGGCGACATTCGCGCGCATCCGACCGGCGACATGGGCTCGCTCGGCCTCGCGTCGAGCACGGCGCCGATGATCCAGGCTGCGGCCGGCGGCAACCGCGAACACCATGCGTACATGGAAGTGGTCGTGCGCGGCGCGACCGCGAAAGTGTCGCCGGTGCTGCGCAAGGCGGCCGACATGGCCGGCGGTTTCATCGCGAGCTGCCGCAACCCGATTCGCGCATCGTACGTGCGCCAGCATGCGGCGCTCGGCGGCATCAGCCGCGCGCTCGCGCTCGGCGAAGCGATCATCGACGCCGAGCGGCGCGGCGGCAGCGCGGTGATCGACGCGATCTGCGCGGCCACGCACGGCGAGATCATCGCGAGCGGCAAGGTCGAGCGCAATACGCTCGAATACACGCGTGAAGCATTCGACGTCGGCCTCGTCTACCTCGGCAGCGGCACGCAGCGCGCGGTCATTCATGTGATGAACGAACACATGGCGGTGGACGATGCGCACGGCGAACGGATCGCGACCTACCCGGACGTGATCACGACGCTCGATGCCGAAGGCCGCCCCGTCAGCGCGGGCCAGTTGAAGGAAGGGATGGAGATCCACGTGCTGCGCGTGGCGAAGGCGCACATTCCGCTGTCGTCGTCGGTGTTCGATCCCGCCGTGTATCCGCCGGTCGAAGCCGCGCTCGGCATCTCGATCGCCGACTATGCGCTCGCACGCTGAACGGGGGGCACGATGACGAACCAGACGAACCGCACCTTCGAAGTGACCTCGGGCACCACGCTGCGCTGCAAGGGCTGGCGCCAGGAAGCGCTGCTGCGCCTGCTCGAGAACGTACTCGCCGTCGGCGAGGATCCCGATCAGTTGATCGTCTACGCGGCGCTCGGCCGCGCGGCGCGCGACTGGCCGTCGCACGACGCGATCGTGCGCACGCTGAAGACGATGGACGAGAACGAGACGCTCGTCGTGCAGTCCGGCAAGCCCGTTGCGCTGCTGCGCACGCATGCGAGCGCGCCGCTCGTCGTGATGGCGAACTGCAACCTGATCGGCCAGTGGGCCAAGGCCGAGCACTTCTACGAACTGGAACAGCGCAACCTGATCTGCTGGGGCGGCCTCACGGCCGGCGACTGGCAGTACATCGGCTCGCAGGGCGTGATCCAGGGCACCTACGAGATCTTCTCGCGGATCGCCGAGCGCCATTTCGACAACGACCTGCGCGGGCGCTTCATCCTGACGGCCGGCCTCGGCGGCATGGGCGGCGCGCAGCCGCTCGCGGGCCGGATGGCGAACGCGGCGACGCTCGTCGTCGAGATCGACCAGACCCGCATCGACAAGCGGCTGCAGATCGGCTTCCTCGAACGGCAGGCGCGCGATCTCGACGAGGCGCTCGCACTGATCCGCGACGCGCAGGCCCGGCGCGAACCGATCTCGGTCGGCCTGCTCGGCAACGCATCCGACGTGTTCCCGGCGATCCTCGCGCGCGGCGTCGTGCCCGACATCGTCACCGACCAGACGGCCGCGCACGACCTCGTGTACGGCTACGTGCCGTCGGGCTACACGCTCGACGAAGTGCGTGCGCTGCGCGACAGCGACCGCACGAAGCTGATGGACGCGAGCCGCGCGTCGATCGTGCGGCACGTCGAAGCAATGCTCGGCTTCAAGGATCGCGGCGCGATCGTGTTCGACAACGGCAACCTGATCCGCACGCATGCGAAGGACGGTGGCGTGGCACGCGCGTTCGAGATTCCGGTGTTCACCGAAGCGTTCCTGCGCCCGCTGTTCTGCCGCGCGATCGGCCCGTTCCGCTGGATCGCGCTGTCGAACGACCCGAACGACATCCGCGTCATCGACGACTACCTGCTCGAACACTTCCCGGACAACCGGATCGTCACGAACTGGATCCGCAAGGCGCGCGAATGCGTGCCGTTCGAAGGACTGCCGGCACGCATCGCGTGGCTCGGCCACGGCGAGCGCACGCGGCTCGCGCTGGCGGTCAACGCGATGGTGCGCGACGGCGTGCTGGCCGGGCCGGTCGCGTTCACGCGCGACCACCTCGACGCCGGCGCGATGGCGCACCCGAACATCATGACCGAGAACCTGCGCGACGGCTCCGACGCGGTGGCCGACTGGCCGCTGCTGAACGCGATGATGAGCTGCTCGTCGATGGCCGATCTCGTCGCGATCCATTCGGGCGGCGGCGGCTACAGCGGCTACATGACGAGCGCGGGCATCACCGTCGTCGCCGACGGCAGCGCGGCCGCGAACGAGCGGCTGACGCTGTCGATGACGAACGACACCGCGCTCGGCGTGATCCGCTATGCCGACGCCGGCTACGAAGAAGCGCTCGACGAAGCGCAACGCAAGCAGATTCCGCATATCCGGCTGTAACGGCCGGCTCGCACGACGACAGGACAGGAGATCGAAGTGAAGCAAACCGCGGTTCCCCTCGACACGGCCGACGCCGTGTCGCCCCCTACCTCGAGTGCCGGGCGCGCGATCGCCGCGGCGTCGATCGGCAACGCGCTGGAGTGGTACGACTTTTCCGTCTACGCGTTCTTTGCCGTGTACATCGCGCAGAATTTCTTCCATCGCGGCGACACGGGCACCGAGCTGGTCGAGGCGTTCATGGCGTTCGGGATCGGCTTCATCGCGCGGCCGCTCGGCGCGCTCGCGATCGGCGTGTACGGCGATCGCGCAGGCCGCAAGGCCGCGCTGACGCTGACCATCCTCGTGATGGCGGCCGGCACCGGCATCATCGCGTTCGCGCCGCCGTACACGGCAATCGGCGTTGGTGCGCCGCTGCTGATCCTGTGCGGCCGCCTGCTGCAGGGCTTCTCGGCCGGCGGCGAAGTGGGCGGCGCGGCGGCGTTCCTGATCGAGCACGCGCCGGCGGACAAGAAGGGCCGCTACGCGTCGTGGCTGCAGGCGAGCATGGCCGCGTCGAACATCCTCGGCGCGCTGGTCGCGACCGGCGTGACGCTCATGCTGTCGCGCGAACAGATCGGCGACTGGGGCTGGCGGATCCCGTTCATCCTCGGCCTCGCGATCGCGCCGGTCGGCCTGTGGCTGCGCAAGACGCTCGACGAAACGCCGCATTTCCGCGCGGAGATGGCACGCGCCGCGCATGCGCCGGCCGAACGCAAGGCGCCGCTGCTGCAGGTCGTGCGCGACTATCCGCGCGCGCTCGTGGTCGGCACCGGGTTCTCGGTGTTGTGGGCCGTGTGCGTGTATGCGCTGGTGATCTACATGCCGACGCACGTGCAGCGCGCGCTGCACTTCGACGGGCGTGACGCGTTCATCGCGTCTCTGGTCGGCAACTGCCTGATGGCCGTCACCTGCGTGTGCGCCGGGAGCTGGTCCGACCGTTTCGGCCGGCGCAAGGTGCTGACGGCCGGCGCCGTGCTGATGCTCGTGTCGGTGTATCCGCTGCTGCACTGGCTCGCCGACGTGCACACGCTGGCCGCACTGATCGTCGTGCAGAGCGCGTTCTGCGTGATGGTCGCGATCTTCACGGGCGTCGCGCCGGCCGCGCTGTCGGAGCTGTTCCCGACCAAGGTACGTGCGACCGGCATGTCGCTGTCCTACAACATCGCCACGACGATCTTCGGCGGGTTCGCGCCCGCGATTCTCGCGTGGCTCACGCAACGGTCCGGCAACCCGTTCGCGCCCGCCTGGTATGTGATGGTCGCGAGCGTCATCGCGCTCGCGTCGATCGCCGCGCTGTCTTCCACGTCACGTCACGCCTGAATTCGGAGAACCGCTTCATGCAACGCTTCCTCATGCGGAGCGCGATCGCGCTCGCGCTTTTCGCCGCCGTCCCGGCCTTCGCGGACGTCACGCTCGACGGCCGGTCCGTCACGCCCGAATCGATCGCCCGCATCGCCGACGGCGAAGCCGTGTCGATCGCGCCGGCCGCCCGCCAGCGGGTCGTCGCCGCGCACGACGTGCTGCTGAAGGCCGCCGCGGCCGGCCAGCAGATCTACGGGCTGACGGTCGGCGTCGGCCTCAACAAGGACCGCGAGATGGTCGATGCGCACGGCAAGCTGAGCCAGGAGGTCATCGACGCGTCGACGCGCTTCAACATCGGGCTGATCCACGCGCACTCGGGCAGCGTCGGCCCCGACATGAGCGTGCGCGTGGCCCGCGCCGCGATGGCCGCCCGCCTGAACGCGATGCTCGACGGCGGCGCCGGCGTGCAGCCCGCGATCGTCGATGCGTACGCGCAGTTCCTCAATCGCGGCGTCACGCCCGCGATGCCGGCGGACGGCTCGATCGGCGAAGCCGACATCACGATCCTCAGCCACGTCGGCCTCGCGATGCTCGGCGAAGGCGACGTGTACTACCAGGGCCGCAAGATCGCGGCCGCCGATGCGCTGAAGTCGGCCGGCATCGCGACGATTCGCCCGTACGGCAAGGACGCGCTCGCGATCCTCAGCTCCAACGCTTATTCGGCCGGCATGGGCGCGCTGGCGCTCACCGACATGGCGCGTCTGGCGCAGGTATCGAAGCTCGTGTTCGCGCTGAGCCTGCAGGGGCTGAACGGCAACGTGTCGCCATTCCGCGAGGACACGCTCGCGCTGCGGCCGTTCCCGGCCACGCTGCGCGCGGGCGCCGCCCTGCGCACGCTGCTCGCGGGCAGCAGCCTGTGGAACCGCGATCCGGACCGGCCGCTGCAGGACCCGCTCAGCTTCCGCTCCGGCGTCTACCTGCTCGGCGAAGAGGATCGCACCGCCGACGAAGCGCGTGCGCTGCTGCAGGTGCAGCTGAATTCGAGCGACGACAACCCGGGCGTCGCGGTGGGCGTCACGCCGAAGTCGAACCTCGCGCAGGATACGGCCGGCTATGTCGACGGCGGCGGCGCGGTGCTGCCGAGCGCGAACTTCGAGCCGCTGCCGTGGGTGCTCGCGTTCGAACAGCTCGGGCTCGCGCTCGGCCACAACGCGCTCGCGTCCGCGCAGCGCATCGTCAAGCTGAACGACCCGCACCTCACCGGCCTCTCGCGCTTCCTCGGCACCGAGGACACCGTGCACGCGTTCGGCGCGATGGAGAAGCCGCCGACCGCGCTCGCGATGACGGTGAAATCGCTCGCGATGCCGGTGTCGCTCGACTACCTGCCGGTCGCCGGCGGCATCGAGGACGTCGCGACGAACGCGCCCGACGTCGTGCAGCGCGTGCAGAAGCAGATCGACGCGAGCTACACGCTGCTCGGTCTCGAACTGATCGAGGCGGCGCAGGCGATCGACCTGCGCCAGCGCAAGCAGCCGTCGTTCACGCTCGCGCCGGCCACGCAGCCGCTGTACCGCGCACTGCGCGCGAAGGTCGCGTTCCTCCAGCGCGACCGCCCGCTCACGCCCGACTTCCGCGCCGCCGATGCGCTGCTGCGCGCGTATCGCGACTGAGCGGCGCACCGCCCTTCCTTCGTCTCGCCCGTTAGCTGTTACGCCCGCCGCCGCGATCGTCGTTCGATCGCGGCGCGCGGCACGTCCGTCATCTCGCCCGTTCGCACGCAACCGAATCCAGCCACCGCTCGCCGCCTTTCAACCACCCTGCACCGGAACACCATCATGAAAAAAATCCTGTTCGCGCTGCCGCTCGCCGCGGCCGCCACCGCCCACGCGCAAAGCAGCGTCACGCTGTACGGCATCGTCGAAGACGGCGTCGACTACGTATCGAACGTGCAGGGCAAGCACCTCGTGCAGCTCGCGTCGGGCGTGACGGCCGGCAGCCGCTGGGGCGTACGCGGCACCGAGGATCTCGGCGGCGGCCTGAGCGCGATCTTCCGGCTCGAAAGCGGCTTCGACATCAACTCCGGCCGCCTCGGCAGCGGCCTCGCGTTTTCGCGCAACGCGTACGTCGGCCTGAACGACACGAAGCTCGGCACGCTCACGCTCGGCCGCCAGTGGGATTCGATCGTCGACTATGTCGAGCCGTTCACGCTGAACGGCAACATCGGCGGCTACTACTTCGCGCACCCGAACGACATGGACAACACCGACAACGGCTTCCCGATCTCGAACGCGGTGAAGTACCGCAGCCCGACGATCGCGGGCATCACGTTCGGCGGCCTCTATGCATTCGGCGGACAGCCCGGCCGCTTCTCGGACAACGCGACGTTCAGCGTCGGCGCGAGCTACGCGGCGGGCCCGGTCGGCTTCGGCATCGGCTATCTGCGGATCAACAACCCGGGCGTGTCGACGCAGGGCTACCAGAACTATCCGGGCTTCACGAACGCGATCTACGGCAACTACCTCGATGCCGCGCGCGCGCAAAAGGTGTTCGGTGTAGGCGCGTCGTACCAGGTCGTGCAGTGGTTCAAGGTGCTGGCCGACTTCACGAACACGAACTTCCAGCAAGGCAGCGCGGGGCACGACGCGACGTTCCAGAACTACGAGCTGTCGACGCTGGTCACGCCGACGCCGGCCGTGACGATCGGCGCGGGCTATACGTACACGACGGGCCGCGACCACGCGACGAACGCGGAGCCGAAGTATCACCAGTTCAACCTGAGCGTCGAATACGCGCTGTCCAAGCGCACGAGCGTCTACGTGATGGGGGCATTCCAGAAAGCGGCCGGCGACGCGCCGGTTGCGCAGATCGCGGGCTTCAACCCGTCGGGCAACCAGAAGCAGGCCGTGGGCCGCGCGGGCATCCGCCACGCGTTCTGACGTTCGTGACGGCTGACGGTCAGGCGTGATGCCTGCCGTCGGTCGTTCGACAAACGAGACGCGGCGAAGCATCGGCACGCAGCCGCTTCCTTCAGACAATTTGATCAGTATGCCTACTCATTCATACCGGAACAAAAACGGGCGACGCCACCGGCTCGCACCGGCGGTCAACCGCCGGTTGCTGTCGGCCGTCGGCGCCTCGCTGATCGCCTGCACGATCGCCGACGAAGCCGCGGCCCAGTCGTCCGTGTCCCTGTACGGGCTGGCCGACGTCTACGTCGGCACGCAAAAGAGTCTCGGCAAGCCGCGCGCGTATGCGATGAATTCGGGCGGCTTCACGACGAGCTTCTGGGGGATCGGCGGCCGCGAGGACCTCGGCGGCGGTTACGCGCTGCAGTTCGCGCTGGAAGCATTCATGCGTCCGTCGAACGGCGGCGCCGGCCGCTTCAGCGGCGATACGTTCTTCGGGCGCAATGCGTATGTCGGCGTCGCGACGCCGTACGGCGTGCTGCGCGCCGGACGCAACACGACGCCGTATTACATTTCCGTCGTGCGCTTCAACCCGTTCTCGACGTCGTTCGGCTTTTCGCCGGCACTGAACCAGATGTACAAGGGCGTCGCAGGGCAAGGCCTCGTCGGCGACAACGGCTGGAGCAATTCGGTGCTGGTTTCGACACCCGGCGAGCACGCGCTGCAGGCGAGCCTGATCTATGCGACCGGCAACGAGCCTGGCCACGCGGGCGCGAACCAGTGGGGCGGCAGCGTCACCTATGACGGGCACCGCGCGTTCAGCGCGACGCTCGCGTTCCAGCAGGCGAAATTCGACCGGATGCCCGGCGACCTGAACGCCTCCATCGCCGGCTTCACGCAGCAGGACGCCGTGCTGGCCGGCGTCGGCTACGACCTGAAATTCGTGAAGTTCACCGCGTTCTACCAGTACGTGCACGACGCGATCGACGGCGGCGGGCTCGGCACGCATAGCGGGCAAGTGGGTGCGGCGGTGCCGCTCGGCTTCGGCACGGTGCTCGCATCGGTGATGGCCGCGAAAAGCCACGGACGCGACCGCCCGTCGCGAACGACCTGGGCGCTCGGCTACGACTACCGGCTGTCGAAACGGACCGACGTCTACGTCGCTTACATGCGCGACCGCGCGAGCGGCTACGGGAACGGCGATTCGGCCGGGCTCGGCCTGCGCACGGCGTTCTGAGCGCGCGCCGTCAAGACGCCATGGCGGCGTGCACGCGGCGTGCGACTACGCGTCCACTTCCGCGTGCAGCAGCAACACCGCGTCGCGCTTCTCCAGCAGATGCCGCCGCAGGATCGCCGCGAGCGCCTTGCCGTCGCGCGCCTCCAGCGCCTTGATCATCTCCTCGTGATCGTGCACCGCGCGATCCCACTTCTCGACGTGCTGGTTCGAGCGGAACCGCATCGACATGATCCGGCGGTTGATCGACTGGTACGTGGCGCGCAGCGCCGAGTTGCGCGCGGCCTCGTTGATGCGGTCGTGGATTTCCTGGTTGCGGCTGTAGTAGCCGGGCAGGTCGTTCTGCATCCGGCACGCGAGCATCGAGTAATGCAGCGCCTTGATCTCCGCGAGCTCCGCGGGCGTGATGCGCTCGCACGCCAGTTCGCCTGAAAACGCCTCCAGCCCCGACATCAGCTCGAAGGTTTCGCGGATCTCCGATTCGCTCATCCGGTACACGCTCGCGCCGCGATTCGGCGACAGCACCAGCAACCCCTCGGCCGCCAGCACCTTGAACGCCTCGCGCAGCGGCGTGCGCGAGATGCCGAGCGTCTCGCACAGCTCGCGCTCGTTCAGCCGCATGCCCGGCGTGAGCACACCCTCGACGATGAATTTGCGCAGGTGCTCCACGACCGTGTCGTGCAGCCGCTGCCGCTCCAGTTTCGGCAGTGCCGGCGCGGTGCCGACAGGCTCCAGATCATTCAAATCTTGCATGCAAAGTCCTTCCTTCTTGCTTCCCGCGATTCTACTGCAACTCGCCCGACCCGAATATCTCCCCGCCAATATCGGGTAAACACCGGCATTGTCGGTGAAATCAGCGCTTGGTTTTGCCGGGATCGCTCTGCTAAAGTATTTTGCATGCAAAATTCAAAATGCAACCAAGGAGACAGAACGACCATGCTGCAACTCGACTTCCATCCGTCCGGCCGCCATTTCCTGCAGATTCCGGGGCCGAGCCCGGTGCCCGACCGCATCCTGCGGGCCATGAGCTATCCGACCATCGACCACCGTGGCCCCGAATTCGGCGCGCTCGGCCTCAAGGTGCTGGCCGGCATCAAGAAGATCTTCAAGACCACGCAGCCGGTGATCATCTATCCGGCGTCGGGTACCGGCGCATGGGAGGCGGCGCTGACCAACACGCTGAGCGCCGGCGACACCGTGCTGATGTTCGAGACGGGCCACTTCGCGACGCTGTGGAAAAAGATGGCCGAAGCGCTCGGCCTGAAGCCCGAATTCCTCGGCCTGCCGGGCATCGAAGGCTGGCGCCGCGGCGTGCAGCCCGACATGATCGAAGCGCGCCTGCGCGCCGACACCGCGCACGTGATCAAGGCCGTGTGCGTGGTGCACAACGAAACCTCCACCGGCGTCACCTCCGACATCGCGGCCGTGCGCCGCGCGATCGACGCGGCCGGCCACCCGGCGCTGCTGATGGTCGACACGATTTCGGGGCTCGCGTCCGCCGACTACCGCCATGACGAATGGGGTGTGGACGTGACGGTATCGGGTTCGCAGAAAGGGCTGATGCTGCCGCCGGGCATCAGCTTCAACGCGGTGTCGCCGAAGGCGCTCGCCGCGAGCGAGCACGCGACGCTGCCGCGCGCGTTCTGGGGCTGGCACGAGATCATCGAGGCGAACAAGAACGGCTACTGGCCGTACACGCCGAACACCAACCTGCTGTACGGCCTGGCCGAAGCGCTCGACATGATCCTCGGCGAAGGGCTCGACAACGTGTTCGCACGCCACCAGCGGCTCGCGGAAGCAACGCGCCGCGCGGTGCGCGCCTGGGGCCTCGAGATCCAGTGCGCGGACCCGGCCGTCTACAGCCCCGTGCTGACCGGCGTGATGATGCCCGACGGCGTCGACGCGGACGCCGTGCGCAAGCTGATCTACGAACGCTTCGACATGTCGCTCGGGCAGGCGCTCGGCAAGATGCGCGGCAAGATGTTCCGCATCGGCCATCTCGGCGACTGCAACGACCTCACGCTGATGGCCACGCTCGCGGGCTGCGAGATGGGGCTGAAGCTCGCCGGTGTACCGGTTGCCGCGAGCGGCGTCGTCGCGGCGATGGACTACCTCGCCACCAACACGCACACGCCCGCGCTGCGCGCGGCGGCCTGAACGCGTGTGCCTGCGGCACGCCGCAGGCACACCGCTCGCTCCCTTTTGCGGCCCGCACGACGCGCGGCCGCGCTGCATCGGCACGAAATCGACATGAAAGCGGCCCCAGAGCCGGCGCGGATGCAGCGGCAAGCCAGACAACATCAAGGAGACACAACATGAAGCTGTTCCGGGCGACCGGCATCGTGCTGGTGATGCTATGCGTGATGTACTTCATCACGTACCTCGATCGCGTGAACGTGAGCACGGCCGCCGCCGGGTTCGGCCGGGAATTCGGGCTGAACAAGACGGAGATCGGCCTCGTGTTTTCCGCGTTCGCGTATCCATACCTCGTGTTCCAGATCATCGGCGGCTGGGTCAGCGATCGCTTCGGCGCGCGCCGCACGCTGCTCGCATGCGGGCTACTGTGGGCCGTCGCGACGCTGCTGACCGGCATGGCCGGCGGCCTCGCGTCGCTGCTCGCCGCGCGCCTCCTGCTCGGGCTCGGTGAAGGCGCGACGTTCCCGGCGGCCACGTCGGCGATGTCGCGCTGGGTGCCGCGCGAGAAGCGCGGCTTCGCGCAGGGCATCACGCATGCGTTCTCACGCGTCGGCAACGCGGTCGCGCCGGCCGCCGTCGTCGCGGTGATGGCCGTGTACGGGTGGCGCGAATCGTTCTACATCTGCGGCGTGATCAGCATCGTGTGGGTCGTGGTGTGGGCGCTCGTCTATACCGAACACCCGAAGGATCACCCGCGCATCACGCAGGCCGAACTCGATGCGCTGCCGCCGCCCAAGCAGAAACCCGCGAACGTGCCGTGGGGCCCGCTGTTCCGCCGGATGATGCCCGTCACGATCGTGTACTTCTGCTACGGCTGGACGCTGTGGCTGTTCCTCAGCTGGATTCCGCAGTACTTCCTGCACAGCTACGACCTCGACCTGAAGAAATCGGCCGTGTTCGCGTCCGCGGTGTTCTTCGCGGGCGTGATCGGCGACACGCTCGGCGGCATCGTCACCGACCGCGTCTACGCACGCACCGGCAGCCTCAAGCGTGCGCGCAGCTGGATGGTGTCGATCTGCATGCTGCTCACGCTGCTGTCGCTGTTGCCGCTGCTGTTCACGCATCACCTGTACGTGTCGATGGCGTGCCTCGCGGCCGGCTTCTTCTTCGCCGAAATGACGATCGGCCCGATGTGGGCCGTGCCGATGGACATCGCGCCGGAATACTCGGGCACCGCGAGCGGGATGATGAATTCCGGCTCCGCGCTCGCGGCGATCCTGTCGCCGGTGATCTCCGGCTTCGTGATCGACCGCTTCGGCAGCTGGGAGCTGCCGTTCATCGGCAGCATGGTGCTGATGGGCGTGGGCGTGCTGCTCGCGTTCCGAATGCAGCCGGACAGCCGCTTCGCCGATGCGCCCGCCGAACAACCGGCCGCCAATCGCTCGCCGGCCTGATGCCAAACGGGGCGCTGCTGCGAGTGGCGCCCCCCCTCTTTTTCTTACTGCAAACCATGACCCAAGCTACCCACGACCTCGCCGTCCGGCTCGCCGACGGCTGGCAACACGGCATCGCATTCGACGCGCTGCCTTCGGAACTCGTCCCCGCCGATGCTGACGCAGCCTATGCGGTGCAGGCGCACCTGCTCGCCGTGCGCAGCGCCGCGATCGGCGCATGGAAGGTCGGCGCGAAGCAGCCCGATGGCCCGATCCAGGGTGCGCCGCTGCCGGACGACTGCCGCCATGCGAGCGGCGTCACGCTGCCGCGCGGCGCGTTCCGGCCGCTCGGCCTCGAACTGGAAATCGCGTTCCGCTTCGGCCGCGACTTCGCGCCGCGTGCGTCCGCCTATGCCGACGACGAAGTGTTCGACGGCATCGCGCAGATGGGCGCATCGATCGAGATCGTCGCGAGCCGCTTCCGCGAATGGCCGGACGTCGCCCCCGTCGTGCAGCTCGCCGACCTGCAGAACCACGGCGCGCTCGTGCTCGGCGAGATGACCGGCTATCGCGACGATTTCCCGTTCGTCGCGCCGGCACCCGCATTCGCATTCGACGGGCAGGACATCGCCGGCGCCGCATCGGGCACGAACCCCGCAGGCGATCCGCGTCGCCTGCTGCCGTGGCTCGTGAATCACGCGTCGCGGCGCGGCATCGCGCTGCCGGCCGGCACCGTCGTCACGACCGGCTCGTACACGGGGATGTTTTTCCCGAACGCGGCGGGCACGGCCGTCGGCCGCATACCGGGGTTGCCGCCCGTCAGCGTGACCCTCGCCTGATCCCCGCCCGATCCGCTTCCACCCGATACCGCCCGCTGCCATGACATCCGCCGTCTCGCCTTCGCTGGTTCGCCCCGTCCATCTCGTGCCGTCGCAAGGCGCCGCGCTGTCGCCGCTGTTCGAGCGGCTGCGCACGGCAATGCGCGGCGACGTCTACGCCGACCGCGCAAGCCGCGGCCGCTATGCGACCGACGCGTCGATCTACCAGATCATGCCGCTCGGCGTGGTCGTGCCGCGCGACCAGGACGACCTGCGGATCGCGCTCGACATCGCGCGCGACCGCAAGATTCCCGTGCTCGCACGCGGCGCCGGCACGAGCCAGTGCGGGCAGACGGTCGGCGAGGCGCTCGTCGTCGACAACAGCAAATGGCTGAACCGGATCGTCGAATTCGATGCGCAGGCGCGCACCGTCACCGTCGAACCGGGCATCGTGCTCGATCACCTGAACGCGTGGCTGAAGCCGCACGGGCTGTGGTTTCCGGTCGACGTGTCGACGGCCGCGCAATGCACGATCGGCGGGATGGCCGGCAACAACTCGTGCGGATCGCGCTCGATCGAGTACGGCAACATGGTGCACAACGTGCTCGCGATCGACGCGATCCTCGCCGACGGCAGCGAATGCCGGTTCGGCTCGCTCTCACAGCCCGTCACCGACCGCCGCACGCTCGACCTGCTGCGCGGCGTCGAACGCATCGCGCAGCGCGAGCGCGACGAACTCGTCGAGCGCGTGCCGAAGGTGCTGCGCCGCGTGGCCGGCTACAACCTCGACCTGTTCGACTGCCAGAACCCGCGCGCGTACACCGACGATGGTCACGCGAACCTCGCGCACCTGCTCGTCGGCTCGGAAGGCACGCTCGCGTACAGCCGGCAGATCACGCTGAAGCTCGCGCCGCTGCCCGCGCACAAGGCGCTCGGCGTGGTGAACTTCCCGACCTTCTACCAGGCGATGGACACCGCGCAGCACATCGTGAAGCTGAAGCCGGTGGCCGTCGAGCTCGTCGATCGGACGATGATCGACCTGTCGATGGAGAACCCCTCGTTTCGCCCCGTGATCGAACAGGCGCTGGTCGGGCAGCCGCAGGCGATCCTGCTCGTCGAGTTCGCGGGCGAATCGCGCGACGCGCAATTGACGCAGCTCGACCGGCTCGCCGAACTGATGGCCGATCTCGGGCTGCCCGACAGCGTCGTGAAGATGACCGATGCCGGCGCGCAGAAGGCGCTGTGGGACGTGCGCAAGGCCGGTCTGAACATCATGATGAGCATGAAGGGCGACGGCAAGCCGGTGTCGTTCATCGAGGATTGCGCGGTGCCGCTCGAGCACCTCGCCGAGTACACGCGCCGCCTGACCGACGTGTTCCACAAGCATGAAACCGAAGGCACGTGGTACGCGCATGCAAGCGTCGGCACGCTGCACGTGCGGCCGATCCTCGACATGCGGCGCGACGGCGCGACGCGCATGCGCGAGATCGCCGAAGAAGCGGCGGCGCTCGTGCGCGAGTACAAGGGCGCGTATTCGGGCGAACACGGCGACGGGCTGTGTCGCGGCGAATGGGTCGCGTGGCAGTACGGCCCGCGCCTCAATGCGGCGTTCGCGGAAATCAAGGCGCTGTTCGATCCCGACAACCGCTTCAATCCGGACAAGATCGTCAATCCGCCGAAGATGGATGCGCGCGAGCATTTTCGTTTCGCGCCCGGCTACGCGGCGCTGCCGCTGCAGCCGGCGCTCGACTGGTCGGCATGGAACGTCACGCGCAATCCGCTGACCGGTGACGAAACCGCCCCCGGCTCCGGCGCCGACATCACGCACGGGCTCGCGTCGGCCGTCGAGATGTGCAACAACAACGGCCACTGCCGCAAGTTCGACGCGGGCACGATGTGCCCGAGCTACCGCGTGACACGCGACGAGCAGCACGTGACGCGCGGCCGTGCGAACACGCTGCGGCTCGCGGTGACGGGCCAGCTCGGCGCCGATGGCCTCGCCGGCGACGACGTGAAGGCCGCGCTCGACCTGTGCGTGTCGTGCAAGGGCTGCAAGCGCGATTGTCCGACCGGGGTCGACATGGCGCGCTTCAAGATCGAGGCGCGGCATGCGTGGAACCGCAAGCACGGCTCGACGCTGCGTGAACGGCTCGTTGCGTACCTGCCGCGTTATGCGCCGTGGGCCGCACGGATGCGCGGCGCGATCGCGTTCGCGAATGGCGTGCCGGTCGCGGCGTCGTGGATGAAGCGATGGCTCGGCCTCGCGCCGCAGCGGGCGCTGCCTGCGTTTGCGCGGCCGTTTCTGGCGGATGCGAACGCAGGTGCGGGTACGTCGACATCGTCGCAAGTAGGCAACACGGCCACCCGCGAAGTGCTGCTCTTCGTCGATACGTTCAGCAACTACCAGGAACCGGACAACGCCCACGCCGCACAGGCCGTGCTCGAAGCGGCGGGCTACACCGTGCACTTCAACGTGCGCGAAGGCGAACGGCCGTTGTGCTGCGGTCGTACGTTCCTTGCGGCCGGACTCGTCGACGAAGCGAAGGCCGAAGCGAAACGCACGCTCGATACGCTGCGGCCGTACCTCGAACGCGGCGTCGCGATCGTCGGGCTGGAGCCTTCGTGCCTGCTGTCGATGCGCGACGAGTTTCTGGCATACGGTTACGGCGACGAAGCCGCACGGCTCGCGAGTCACGCGTTCCTGTTCGAGGAGTTTCTCGTGCGCGAGCAGGAGGCTGGCCGGTTGTCGCTGCCGCTGCATGCGATCGATGCGAACGAAGCGCTCGTCCACGGCCACTGCCATCAGAAGGCATTCGGCGCGTTCACGCCGGTGCAGACAGTGCTGCGCTGGGTTCCGGGGTTGAAGGTGTCGCCGGTCGAATCGTCGTGCTGCGGGATGGCCGGCAGCTTCGGCTACGAAGCCGAACACTACGACGCATCGCAGGCGATGGCCGAACTGTCGCTGCTGCCGGCTGTGCGGGCGCGGGCCGAAGGCGCGATCGTCGTCGCGGACGGCACGAGTTGCCGGCATCAGATCCAGGACGGCGCACAGACGCAGGCCGTGCATGTGGCGAAGGTGCTGGCGCGGGCGCTACAAGGCTGATTGCTGCTCGCGCCCTCACGAAATCCACTCGGCGTGCAGCTGCCCGCTGTCGCCGAGATAGTCGAGCACCCAGTGCATGACCGGCGCCGTCTTCTGCGCATGCCATGCGACGCAGCACGGGCTCGGCGCCTTCGGCTCGCCCAGCCTCTTCTCGACCAGCCGCCCGGTTTCGACGAACGGCCGCGCGAGATGCAGCGGCATGTAGCCGATGCCGAGCCCTTCGACGAAGCAGTTGATCGCCCGCTGCCAGTCCGGCACCACGAGCCGCCGCTGGTTCGGCAGCAGCCACGTATCGCGCCGCGGAATGTCGCGCGACGTGTCTTCGAGGCAGATCGACGGGAACGCGGCCAGTGTGTCGGACGCGAGCGGCGCATCGGCGCCGGCCAGCGGATGATCGGGGCTCACGAGAAATGCCCACTCGATCGCCCCCATGTCGCGGAACCGGAATTCGCCGCCGACGGGCACGGCCGTCGTCGCGCCGATCGCGATGTCCGCGCGCCCGGTGGCGAGCGCTTCCCACACCCCGTTGAACACTTCGATCCGCACGATCAGCTCGACGTTGTCGAAGTGGCGATAGAAGTCGGCCATCAGGGCATCGATGCGACGGCTCGACACGATGTTGTCGAGCGCGATCGACAGGCTCGGTTGCCAGCCGTTCGCCACACGCAGCGTGTCGCGGCGAATCTCGTCCATGCGCTTCAGGATGTCGCGCGCCTCGTTCACGAAATGCTCGCCGGCTTCGGTCGGCACGACGTGCCGGTGCATGCGCCTGAACAGCACGACGCCCAGCTCTTCCTCGATGTTCCTGACCGCATAGCTGACGGCCGACGGCACGCGATGCAGCGCGTTCGCCGCCGCCGTGAAGCTGCGCGTGCGCGCGATCAGCTCGATCAGTTGAAGCGACTCGATGGACAGCACCCCGCGTCTCCTTGCCGTGAATTCTTTTGAATGCGCGCGTGAAAATATACCGTTTCACGCCATCGCGTCACAGGCCAATACTGTTACCCGCAGTATTCGTGGTTCGACACATGGGAGACGGAAGACGTATGGCAAACAACATCATCGGGCTCGCCGCGATCGCGGCGATCGGCGGCTGCGCGGTCGCGCTGCAGGGGCAATTCATGGGCGTCATGTCGAAGAGCATCGGCACGACCGGCGGGATCTTCGTGAACTACATCAGCGGCGCGCTGGTCGCGATCGTGCTGCTGGCCGCGCAGCACGGCGGAGAACTCCGGGCGTGGACGTCGGTGCCGTGGTATGCGCTGTCGGCCGGCGTGCTCGGCCTCGTGATCGCGGGATCGATCGGCTATACGGCTTCGCAGCTCGGCCTGACGACGGCCTTTACGATCATCGTCGCGACGCAGTTCGTCGTGTCCGCGACGCTCGATCATTTCGGCTGGCTCGGCGCGATGCCGCGGCCGCTCGACGTTACGCGCTTCGCCGGCATCGGCGCGATCGTCGCGGGGGTCTGGCTCACGTCGAAGTGATCGCGGGCCGCCGCACGCGCATCACTGCGCGTCGCCGATCCCGCCCATCAGCATCATCAGTTGCTCGCGCAGCCACCGGCTGCCCTGGTCCTGATCGGCGCTGCGATGCCAGTAGCAGAAGTATTCGAGGGCCGGCATCTCGAACGGCAGTTCGAGAATGCGCGCCGGATAGCGCTGCAGCAGCCGCAGCGGCGCCGTCAGCGCGAGATCGCCGCGCATCGCGATCAGCGGCGCGACCATGTAGTGCTGCACGCGCATCTGGATGGTGCGGCGCAGCCCGAGGCGCGTCAGTTCCGCGTCGACGTACCCGCTGCCCTTGCGGCGGCTCGACACGTGGATGTGCCCCATCGCAAGGTAGTCGTCCATGGTGAGCGTGTCGCCCTTGAACGGGTGATCGTCGCGGATCATGCACGCATAGCGGTCGCGCACGAGCAGCGCCTGGTGCAGGTGCGGATCGCCGATCAGCGGCGCGTCGATCGCGATGTCGACGGAGCCGTTCGCGAGCGCGGTCGCGACTTCGCGGCGGTCCATCGTGTAGCTGCGCACGTGCATGCCGGGCGCATGCGTCTGCAGCAGTTCGCCGAGCGCGGGCAGCAGCAGCGCCTCGGTCAGGTCGCTCATGCTCATCCGGAACACGCGCGTCGACGACGCCGGATCGAACACGTCGCCTTCGTGCGCGCTCGAATCGAGCAGCTGCATCGCCTCGCGCACGCGGCCGACGATGTTCTCGGCCAGCGGCGTGGGCATCATCCCGGCCGGCGTGCTGACGAACAGCGGATCGTTCAGGGTCTTGCGCAGCCGCGCCAGCGCGTTGCTGACGGCCGGCTGCGTGAGGTTCAGCACCTCGGCCGCGCGCGTCAGGTTGCGCTTGGTGTAGATCGCGTCGAATACGACGAACAGGTTCAGGTCAATCTTCGAAAGGCGCATCGCCGGATCTCCTTGCCGGCATCTTACGGCGTGCGCCTCACGTTCGTCCACGGCCCTGCGCATCGTGGCGCGACGCTCAGCCGCGCAGCGGCGGCGTCAGGTACGCGGCCGTCGAACCCGGCTCGCCGCCCTGGATTTCCATCCGCGCGATCGCCTGCAGGTGCACCTCGTCCGGGCCGTCGGCGAAGCGCAGCGCGCGGCCCCAGGTCCAGTGGTCGGCGAGCGGCGTATCGGGGCTCAACCCCGCCGCGCCGAACACCTGCATCGCGCGGTCGCACACGTCCGTGTACACGGTCGGCACCAGCGCCTTGATCATCGAGATTTCCTTGCGGGCGGCCTTCGCGCCGACCTTGTCGATCATCCACGCGGCCTTCAGCACGAGCAAACGCGCCTGCTCGATCTCGATGCGCGAGCGCGCGATCCATTCGCCGACCGTACCGTGCTTGTTCAGCGGCTTGCCGAACGCGACGCGCGACTGCGCACGGTCGACCATCAGCTCCAGCGCAAGCTCGGCCGCGCCGATCGAACGCATGCAGTGGTGGATACGGCCCGGCCCGAGGCGGGCCTGCGCGAGCGCGAAGCCGCTGCCTTCCTCGCCGAGCAGGTTGCTCGCCGGTACGCGCACGTTGTCGAACGTGATCTCGCAGTGCCCTTCCGGCGCATAGTGATTGACCACCGTGATGTTGCGCACGATCGTCACGCCCGGCGTGTCGCGCGGCACGAGGATCATGCTTTGCTGCTGGTGCGACGCGGCCTCGGGATCGGTCTTGCCCATCACGATGAAGATCTTGCAGTTCGGATGCGCGGCGTTCGTGATGAACCACTTGCGGCCGTTGATCACGTACTCGTCGCCCACGCGCTCGATGCGCGTCGTGATGTTCGTCGCATCCGACGACGCCACGTCGGGCTCCGTCATCGCGAATGCCGAGCGGATCTCGCCGCGCAGCAGCGGCTTCAGCCACTGTTCGCGCTGCTCGGGCGACGCGAACATGTGCAGCAGCTCCATGTTGCCGGTGTCGGGCGCGTTGCAGTTGAACACTTCCGACGCCCAGCCCACACGCCCCATGATCTCGGCGAGCGGCGCGTATTCGAGGTTCGTCAGGCCCATGCCGGGCTCGTCGTCCTTCAGGTGCGGCAGGAACAGGTTCCACAGGCCTTCCGCCTTCGCGCGCTCCTTCAGTTCCTCCATGAACGACACGGGATACTGGCCCGCGTGCACTTCCTCGTTCCACTGGCGAATGCGCGGCACGATGTGCGCGTCCATGAATGCGCGCACGCGGCTGCGCAGTTCTTCCACTTTCGGGGTGTAGCCAAAGTCCATGATCGACTCCTCGATTCCGTTCGTTCGGTTCCGTCAGAAGGCCGAGACACCGCCGTCGACGGCGACGGCCTGCCCGGTCAGATAAGTGTTTTCCTTCGCGCACAGCGTCAGCATCGTCGCGACGACTTCCTCGGGCCGGCCGAGCCGCTTCATCGGCGAGCCCTGCGCGAGAAAGTCCTGGCGGTCGCCGATATCGCTGTCGGTGACCATCGGCGTCGTGCTGTAGAACGGGCACACCGCATTCACGCGAATGCCGTGGCGCGCGTATTCGATGGCCGCCGTCTTCGTGAGCCCGACCACCGCATGCTTCGACGCCGCGTAGGCCGCCAGCTTCGGCGCGCCGCCGAGCCCGGCCATCGACGCGACGTTCAGGATCACGCCTTCGCGCTGCGCGAGCATCTGGCGGATCTGGTGCTTCATCCCGAAGAACACGCCCTTCGCGTTCACCGCGAAGCTCAGGTCGAGATCGGCTTCGTCGGGAAGGCGGAAAGGCGAAAAGGCGAAAAGGCGAAAAGGCGAAAAGGCGAAAAGGCGAAAAGGCGAAAAGGCGAAAAGGCGAAAAGGCGAGAACACCGGGACGGCACCACGCGATGGCCGTCCCGT
>NZ_JAAGPB010000700.1:0-3446 GCF_017104585.1 Burkholderia sp. Ac-20392 | reverse complement strand
CCTTCAGCCGCTGCGCGGTTTCGCGCAGCAGCGTGTCGCCCGCGTCGTAGCCGAGCGCGCGGTTGATCCGCTGGTAGTCGTCGAGGTCGAGCAGCAGCAGCGCCGCGCAGCTGCCTTCCCCGTCGGCGGCCTGCTGCGCGCGCATCAGCGCGGGCACGAGCGCGGACAGGTTGTCGAGCCCCGTCATCGGGTCGTGGTGCATTTCGTAGGTGAGACGCGCCTCGAGCGCGCGCCACGACGACACGTCGAACGCCGCGATCGCGAACCCGTCGACCCCGTGGTGGCGGCTCTTGAACGCGCGGATCTCGACGTCCAGCGGGTAGGTGAGCGACTTGACGATGCACATCGTCGCCTTCTCGACCTGGCCGGAACGCGCAGCGCGTGCAAGCAGGCCTTCGAGCGCCGCGGTATCCTGTTCGGCGATCAGGTCGCGCAGCGTCAGCGTGTGCAGGTAGTCGCGGTGGTAGCCGATGAAGCGCAGGCTCGCGTCGGACACGTACAGAAAGCGCAGCTCGCGGTCGACATGGGCGAGGAAATCCACCGTGCCGACCGTCTGTTCCAGCCAGTTGCGCACGGAGTCGTCGCGTCGCGGCGCGCCGGCGCGCGCGGGCATCAGCGCGCCGCCCGACCAGGCGAAGCGGCGCAGCGTATGCAAGGCGCTGCGCCAGGAGCCCTTGCGTGACGTCTGTTTCCTGTTGGCTTCCATGTTTCTCGCTGACGTGAAGGGCTGGAACCGGTTGTCCGGAAGGAATAACGGCAGACTGTGCGGAATCTTTAACGGACCGGCCGCGGATGGCATGGCCGCTGGATCGGATCGGTCACGCAGATGTTCGACAGACGAACTTCGGCGGGGCCTACATCGAGGCTGACTTTATAAGAAATGAGGACGCAGATGAAGCGAAAACTGTTGCTGGGCGCCGCCGTGGCGGCGCTGGTGGCCGGCCATGCGCTGATGGCGCAGGCGGAATTGAAGCCGGGTGCCGCGGCGCCCGATTTCACGACGCAGGCGTCGCTGGGCGGCAAGACTTACACGTACTCGCTCGCGGACGCGCTGAAGCAGGGGCCGGTGGTGCTGTATTTCTACCCGGCCGCGTTCACGAAGGGCTGCACGATCGAGGCGCACGCGTTCGCGGACGCGGTCGACCGTTACAAGGCTTACGGCGCGACCGTGATCGGCGTATCGGCTGACAAGATCGACACGCTGACGAAGTTCTCGGTGAGCGAGTGCCGGAGCAAGTTCCCGGTCGCGGCCGATCCGGACGCGAAGATCATCCGGGAATACGACGCGAAGCTGCCGGCGATCGACAAGGCGAACCGCGTGTCCTACGTGATTTCGCCGGAAGGGAAGATTCTCTACGAATACACGAGCATGTCGCCCGACAAGCACGTCGAGAACACGCTCGCCGCCGTGAAGGCGTGGGCGGACGCGCATCCGAAGCAGTAAGCGGGCGCGCTGCGCGTCAAAGCGGCCCGCCGTGCGGGCCGCCGGGACGGAACCATGCGCCGCCGCGCGGCGCCGCGTGCGAGGCCGCTATGCGCGCAACGCCTGCTCGATCGGCACGCTGCCGCCGACGAAGCCGACGATCTTGCGCGAGATGCCGAGCTTGATCGCCTCGATCGCGGCCCAGGCCACGTCCTGGCGCGACACGGGCGGGGCGGCTTCGAACCACGCGTCGGTCAGCGCGATCTTGCCGACGCCCGGATCGTCCGTGAGCGGGCCGGGACGCAGGATCGCGTAGTCGACGCCCGACGCGATCACGCGATCGTCGCCTTCGCGCTTCATCTGCGAGTAGTGGCGCAGCGCGTCCGGGCCGAGTTCGGGCCGGTACGCGGACAGCGAGCTGATCACCACGAGCTTCTGCGCGTTGTAAGCGAGCGCGTATTCGGCTGCGCGGGCGACCGCGTCGCGGTCGACCTGCTCCTCTTCGGCCGCGCCTTCCGATTCGGCCGAACCGGCTGCGTAGATCACGTGCGAGATGCCCTGGAATGCGTGCGAGAAATCGTTCGTCAGATCGGCCTCGACCACCCGTGCGCCCGCCAGCGCATAGCCGTGGCGGCGCACGAGCGCCGTGACCTCGAACTCCGGCTGCTTGAGCAGCAGATCCGCGCAGGCCTGGCCCGTTCGGCCGGTCGCGCCAATCAGCAGTACCTTCGTCGTCATGAAACCGCTCCTTGCTCGATGCGTCATCCTTCCAGATAGGGACGGACGACCGATAACTCAAGTGTAATGTCGATTTGCCGCCGCGGCGGGTGTGTATTAAGGGGCGTACCGGCATCGGGCATACCGGCTGCGGGCATACCGGCATCGGGCGTACCGGCACCGGGCGCCCGCCGGGGCCGCCCGGCGCGGGCACGCGATCTGCAACGGCGCGACCGATACCGATATTCCGGCCGCCATTCATTCACACGGATGCGGGAATGACGCGCCGACCGGCTATCATGTGCGCGATGCATTTTTCGCCGTTACGTCATACAACGCATCGGCCCACTGGTTGGAGTACACATGGCATTACCCCTGGACAACGTCAGCATGGCCGTGTTCTGCGACTTCGAGAACGTCGCGCTCGGCGTGCGCGACGCGAAGTACGAGAAGTTCGACATCAAGCCCGTGCTGGAGCGCCTGCTGCTGAAGGGCAGCATCGTCGTGAAGAAGGCCTACTGCGACTGGGATCGCTACAAGGGCTTCAAGGCGTCGATGCACGAGGCCAGCTTCGAGCTGATCGAGATTCCGCACGTGCGCCAGTCGGGCAAGAACTCGGCCGACATCCGGCTCGTCGTCGACGCGCTCGACCTCTGCTACACGAAGTCGCACGTCGATACGTTCGTGATCATCAGCGGCGACTCGGATTTTTCGCCGCTGGTGTCGAAGCTGCGCGAGAACGCGAAGAAGGTGATCGGCGTCGGCGTGAAGAAATCGACGTCGGACCTGCTGGTCGCGAACTGCGACGAATTCATCTTCTACGACGACCTGGTGCGCGAGCAGCAGCGCACGCTCGCCAAGCGCGAACAGCAGCAGCGCGCGGGCAACGGCGGCGCGAAGCGGCCGGACGAGCCGTCGTCGCGCAAGCACGACATGGACGCGCGCAAGGCCGAAGCGATCGCGCTGGCGGTCGAGACGTTCGACGCGCTCGCGTCGGAGCGGGACGACGTCGGCAAGATCTGGGCGTCGGTGCTCAAGAGCGCGATCAAGCGTCGCAAGCCGGATTTCAACGAGTCGTATTACGGGTTCCGCGCGTTCGGCAACCTGCTCGACGAGGCGCAGGCGCGCGGCCTGCTCGAAGTGGGACGCGACGACAAGTCGGGCGCGTTCGTGTCGCGGGCACGCCAGTCGGTGGCCGCGGAGCACGTCACGGCGGGCGGTGAGGGCGGCGGGCACGGCGGCGCACAACACGGTACGCGCGATCGGAAGAGCGGCGTGGAGGGGAAGAGTGGATAAGTCGGTTGCG
>NZ_JAAGPB010000699.1:0-3513 GCF_017104585.1 Burkholderia sp. Ac-20392 | reverse complement strand
ATCGTCTTGCCGAGCGTCGCGTCGTCCGCGTGCGCGTGGCCGGCCAGCAGCGCTGCCGCAGCGAGCAGCAGCGGCGCGAACCGGCGTCGCGGTGTGTCCACCGTATCGTTCACGTGTCCCCTCCTTGTTGTAGGTCGCTCGCGCGCCGCCGGATGGCCGGCGCGGCCGCGCGGTCAGCCCGCGTCGGGCTGCTTCTGCTCCGGCGCGAGGTGCTGCGTCGGTGTCGCCGCATCGTAGCGGCCGAAGCCGTAGCGCTGGAAAATCCGGAACGCTTCCGGCGACCGGATGAACGCGAGCCACGTGCGCGCGGCCTCCGGATGCGGCGCGTCCTTTACCATCGCCCCCGCATAGATTGCCGTCGTATTCTGCTCGGCCGGAATGTCGATGTGCATCAGCGGATGCCCGACCTGTTCCTGGAACGCCGCTTCGGATTGCCACAGCACACCCGCGTCCGCGCGACCCTGCATCAGGAACAGCGCGGTTTCCCGATGGTGGATGTGCGTGAGCTCGGTCGTGCCGGTGCGCACCTTGTCGTCGTAGACGGTACGTGCGAGCGCATCGCCGCCGGCCTTCACGAGCGACGCGCGGATCTGCCGCGCGACGCCCTCGAATGCCGGGTTGGGCATCGCAAGCTGCACGTCGGGCCGCGCGAGGTCGTTCAGCGACGCGATGCGCTTCGGATTGCCGGCGCGCACCATGATCGTCAGCTGGTTCGTCACGTACGGCACGGCCGGGCCGGCGAGCGTGCCGTCCGCGATCAGCCCGTTGATCTTGCCGAGCCCCGCGAAATACGCGTCGGGCTTGACCGTCCACGTCATGTTGCCGACGGTGATCGTGCCGCCCGCCTGGATCTGCTTCACCAGCAGGCCGGGCGGGATCGTTTCCCAGTAGATGCGGCCGCGATACTCGGGATGATCTTCCTCGAACTTCGCGACGAGCGGCGCCATCGCGAAGAAATAGTTGCCGCCGACGAACAGCACGAGCTTCGGCGCGGTGAGGTCGCCGTGGAAATCGGCGAGCACGTCGACCTGCGGCACCGTGAATTCGAGGCCACGGTGCGTCGCGTCGTTGTTGCGGCCGTCCTGCCAGGGCGGAAAGACGGTCGCGGCGGGGCCGGCGGGCGCGGCGAGCGAGAGCGCCGACGCGCAGCAGAGCCACGCGGCCAGCACGGCGCGCAGCGTGCGCCGACGGCGGCGCGATGACGGTTGCAGTTGACGGGGGATCGATGTCATCGCGGGGCTCATTTTGCGTACGTGAAGCCGGCCTGCTGCAGTTCGGGCAGCGTGCCGACCGCGCCCGGCGTGACGATCGCCGACGGGATCACGTGGTTGGTCAGGTCGGCCGCGAGCGCATCGAGCGGCAGCTTGTCGGGATTCGCGTTCGCGCCGTCGAGGCGTTCCGCGAGTTCCCAGATCGCGTTGTGGCACGACAGGAACACGACGCCGCGCTGCTGCAACGCAGCGAGGCTGTTGTCGTGCGACGAGAACGCGCCGTCGGGCAACTCGTGGTCTTGTGCGCCCTTCGATTGCGCGGGCTTCGCGTCGAGCAGCGTGTTGGACGGAAACGCGGCGCCGGCGAATTTCGCGAGGCCGTATTTGTCCCACGCGGCCTGGTCGAACAGCGCGAGATGCGCGCCTTCGCCGTCACCGGCCTCGATCGTCAGTTCTCCGACGCGTCGCTGCGTGCCCGTCATGCGCTCGAAGTTCGCGAGCGACCATGCGGTCTGCTGCGTGAACGCGCGCCGGTACGCGTCGCCGTGGAACACGTCGAGCGCGTCCGTCACGTACAGCGCGAGGTACTTGCGCGGGCCGCGGTCGGTCGCACGAAAGCGCCGCGCATGCGTGAAGCCGGGAATCGCGACACGTTCCTGCATGTGCTCGCGGTCGTACCACGCGTTGAAATCGGCTTCGTGCGCGGGGTCGATATCCGTCCAGACGCAAAGCTGGCCGTGCGGAAGGGAAAGGCGGGTCATCGCGGGGTTCCTCGTGACGGGGGGAGGTCAGGAACCGCAGTTTCCCGAAGACGGGCCGCGCCCGTCCAACAAGAAAACAAATTCGCGGTGAACAGGTTTTCTTATGAGCGGCGCGGGCGGCGTTTCGCGGAGGGTGTGGCGGGCGGGGTGGAGGGCGTCGTGCGTTTCGATTTCGCAGGCGCGTTGGCGTTGGCGTTGGCTTTGGTTTTCGCTTTCGTCGCGGAACGGGCCGGTGATTTGCCCACGCTGTCGGGCTTGGCCGGTGCCGCCGTCTTTGCGTGATTCGCAGCGGCCGCCATCGCGCGCGCGACTTCGCTGGCCAGTTCCGCGATGCGCGCGGCCACCGGCAGGCCCTGGCTGCGGTACGACGCGACGAGCGGCAGCGCGGGGAATTCGGGTTCGACGTCGAGCAGTTCGAGCGCGCCTTCGTGCAGCTCGCGCCCGATGATCGCGGGCGGCAGCGCGGCCACGCCGAAGCCGTCGGCGACGAGGCGGATCATCGCGGCGACCGACGTGATGCAGTTGATGCTGGCCGGGCGCTCGACGGCCGCGAACAGCCGCTCGATCGTCGCGTGCGGCCCCGAGTGGCGCGAGAAGCTGATGATCGGGAATTCGGCGAGGCGCGCGACGTCGAGCGGCTGGCCGCCGAGCCCGAGGCGCGGGCTGGCCGCCCAGCGCACCGGGAATTCGCACAGCGGCAGGTTCGTGAAATCGGGGCCCGGCACCGGGTCGGTCTGCAGGATCAGGTCGACGCCGTCGGTGCTGAGCAGGCGGATCAGGTGCAGCGTCGTGTCGCTGGTGATCTCAACGTCGAGGCGCGGATAGCGCTCGCGCAGTTGTGCCATCAGCGCGGGGAACCAGCTGTGCACGATCGATTCGATCACGCCGATCCGGATCAGGCCCGCGTCGCTTGCCGCATCGATGTCGCGGCGCATTTCGCCGTCGAGCCGCACGATCCGCTCCGCGTACGCGAGCATGCGGCGCCCGGCGGGCGTGAGCGTGGCCGAGCGCGTGTTGCGATCGAACAGGCGCACGTCGAACGCTTCCTCCAGCGACGCGATGCGGCTCGATACGGCGGCCTGCGTCGTGTGCAGTTTTTCGGCCGTGAGCCGGAAGTTTTCCAGCTTGGCGAGCCAGACGAAGGTTTCAAGAAACCGGATGTTCATCGACGTTCGAGCAGTGAGGCAGTGCCGGGCGGGGCGGCGGGATCGGTCGATGGTAGCGGATTTTCGAGGGCGGGAAGCAGGCGGGCGGCGCGATGCGCGCGCGGCGGCGGGGGGCTTGGACGGTCCGCGTAGGGCAGTTGCGCGACGGGAAACGCCTGCAGGAGGATGAGCGTGCGGGGCCGCCCGCGACGCGTGCGTCACGCGGGCGGCGCACCCGCGCGCATCACAGCTTGTCGAACGCGAGCGTCGGCACGTCGACGACCATTGCGCCACCGTCCGCGACGAGCGTCGCGCCGGTCACGAACGATGCGTCCGGCGACGCGAGGAACGCGCACACGGCCGCGATCTCGTCCGGGTCGGCCGCGCGCCGCAGAG
>NZ_JAAGPB010000698.1:0-3384 GCF_017104585.1 Burkholderia sp. Ac-20392 | reverse complement strand
CGCGAACCCGTCGCGTGCGAGCGCCGCCGCGACGAAATACAGCGCCGCGAACGCGAGCACTCCGCGATTGGACAGGCGCCGGTCGCGCAGATCCTGCGCGGCGAGCGAGGCCAGCAGGACCGTGGCCACCGACTGCACGAGCGTGAGCATGGGAGAGCCGTCCGTCGACACGCCCCGGCCGGATACGTTCTACCGCTGCGGATCCCGGTGTTCGTCGGTGGCGCGCGGGTTCAGGGGATCAGATCAGGCTCGTCACCTTGTTGATCAGCGTCGTGAACACGCTCGGCAAGCCGCCGCTGGTGCTGCTGAGGATCACGCCGACCGCCGCCAGCGCGACCACGACGATACCGGCCAGCACGGCGTATTCGAGCGAGCTGACGCCACGTTCGTCACGCAGCAGGGACTTGACGTATTGCAGCATGGCAACCTCCGTGTAACGGGGTCGATGACCGACCATTGAACGCAAAGACGCTCCGTTGCTCCGGCGGTTGCGCAGGACATTCGCCCGTTGCGACACATGCGCGCGACCCTGGCACGAGGTCGTTCGCATCCCCCGGAATCCTCTCGATCACTGCAACACGCGGTGGGCAACGACATCTTCGATCGTTGCGTGCCTGCATCCGTGGTGCGGTATTCCGCACACGATGCAACCGCGCTGATTCGTCTAGGGTATAGACAATTTTTCAGGCGAATTCAAATTATTTGGCGTCGGAATGCATTTATGGATTTCACCCTGCAACGATGAAATCCATACGGTTCATTTACGGTCATTTTTTCTCACAACATGTCGAATGGTTCGTAAATCTGAACAGGCATGGCGACTGTTGCAGTGCGTGATTTACCGATCCTGTTTCCATTCGATTTATCGGTATTCCAGGCCGGGCCGCCTGCGCGCGTCTCGCCGCGCCCGGCCTGCCGTCCCGGCAAACATGACGGGCCCGCATCGCACTTCCCCGACTACCCGCCCCGGTTTTTTCCACCCTGATTCGGCGAGTGATTCCCGCGAGAATCCACGCGCGTCTTCATCGCGACTTTCCAATCGGCCATTGCCATATTCCGCATCCGGCTTCAATCGACTTGATTGGAATCCTGATTGAATGTCAGATGCATGTGAATGCCGTTCTCATCGGGATAGAACGAAACGCCCGGCGCGGCAACCCGGAAAACGGCGATAAGCATAGTTCAATTCGTTTCTTGTCCGGCCCCGGCCCGTCATCGAGAATGCGCCGACGGGCTGAGGCCCGGCCACGCTCCCCAACGTTCCGGATTCGTCGATTCATGCCTCCATTGCGCCTGCTTCGCTCACTGCTGATCGCCTCCCTCATTGCGCTGCCGGCCGTCGCCGCGCACGCCGACAAGCCCGCCACCATCCGCATCGGCGTCGCCCAGCAAGGCGCCGGCGATCCGCCGACGTTCGGCGGATCGAGTGCCGCCACCGCACAGCTGCAGCAACTGGTCGAAAAGGAGTTCGCGGCCGACGGCATCAAGGTGCAGTGGCTGTTCTTCAAGGGCGCGGGGCCGGCCGTCAACGAGGCGATCGCCAACAAGGCGCTCGACTTCGCGTACCAGGGCGACCTGCCCGCCGTGCTCGCACGGGCGAACGGGATCAAGACCCGCCTGCTGCTCGCCGCGAGCGTGCGTTCCGGCGTCAAGATCGCGGTGCCGCCCGACTCCACCATCCGCTCGATCAAGGACCTGAAGGACCGTCGCGTGTCGATCTTCCGCGGCACGAACCTGCAGCTCGTCGCCGACAATGCGCTCGCGAAGAACGGCCTCAACGAACGCGACCTGCGCGTGATCAACCTCGACTCCGCAAGCTCGCTCGCCGCGCTCGCGTCGAAGGGCATCGATGCGTCGGTAGGCGACTACCAGCTGTACAAGCTGCGCGACGCGGGGCTCGCGAAGATCATCTACGAATCGCAGAACGACGGCCCGCAACTCACGCGGCAGACCCACCTGCTCGTGCTCGACGAGTTCGAGCGCGCGCATCCGGACATCGTGCAGCGCGTCGTCAACGCGCTCGTGAAGGGCGCGCAATGGTCATCCGACGAAGCGAACCGCGATGCGCTGTTCAAGCTGTGGGCGAAAAGCGGCGTGCCGGTTTCGTCGTGGCAGGCCGACTATGCGAACCAGCGGCTGAAGGATCGTTTGTCGCCGCTGATCGATCCGTTCGTCGTCGCGCGCTACAAGTCCGTCGCGCAGGATGCGCTGGCGCTGAAGCTGATTCGCCAGCCGGTCGACGTCGATGGCTGGTTCGAGCCGAAGTATCTCGACAATGCGCTGCGCACGCTGAAGCTCGAAAGCTACTGGCAACGCTACGACGCGGCCGGCAAGCCCCTTTCCTGACCCGGACCCGCCCCGATGAGCGACACCGCGTTTTCCATCCCGTCATCCGAGCGCCACGCGCTGGCTGCGCCGCCGCACCGTGCGGCGGCAGTGAAACGGTGGTCGTGGCGGCTCGCACCGTGGCTGCTGCCTGCGCTGCTGTTCGCGCTGTGGAGCGTCGGCAGCGCACGCGGCTGGATCGCACCGCAAATCCTGCCGCCGCCCGAACGCGTGTTCGACGCACTCGAGGATCTCGCGACGAGCGGTGACCTCGTGCGCCACACGCTGATCAGCCTGCAACGCGTGCTGATCGGCTTCGCCGCCGGCACGCTGCTCGGCTTCGCAACCGGCGTTGCGCTCGGCCTGTCGCGCACGCTGGAAGCCTACGTGCTGCCGAGCTTCAACGCGCTCGTGCAGATTCCGGTGCTCGGCTGGCTGCCGTTCCTGTTGCTGCTCGTCGGCGTCGGCGAACCGCTCAAGTACCTGCTGATCGCGCATGCGGCGCTCGTCCCCGTCACGCTGAGCACGCTGCAAGGGTTTCGCCAGGCACCGCCCGCGCTCGACGAAGTCGCGCGCGTATTCGGCTACACGCAGCGGCAACGCATCGTGCACGTCGTGCTGCCCGCCGCGATCCCGACGCTCGCGACCGGCGTGCGGCTCGCGTTCACGAAATCGTGGCTCGCGCTCGTCGTCGTCGAGCTCGTCGCATCGTCCGAAGGGCTCGGCTACCTGATCGTGTACGGGCGGCAACTGTTCCAGCTCGATCTCGTGATGGCGGCCGTGATCGTCGTCGGCGCGGTCGGCCTGCTGATCAACCGGCTGCTCGATGCGCTCGAAGCACGGCTACGCCGCGGCGTGCCGTCAGCGTTCCGCGGCTGAGTCCCCCGCCTTGCCTGCGTAACCGAAGGAGTCCCACCCTTGACGCATTCTGCTGCCGCGCCTGACGTCACCCCGCCTGCCGCCACGACCGCCCGCCGCCTGCATGCACCCGACTGGCGCGGCTTCGTGCTGCCGCTCGTCGCGTTCGCGCTGTGGTGGGCAATCGCTTCCGCGCACCTA
>NZ_JAAGPB010000697.1:0-234 GCF_017104585.1 Burkholderia sp. Ac-20392 | reverse complement strand
TATAGTACAACGACATCATATGTCACAATGAGTAGCACACAGATTACAGAATCAGAGACAGCAGTAGCAATACGATGCACATATCAGTAGCACTCTGTACGATACACAATCTGTCACATAATATCATCAGTCTAACACCTATCGATAGACTATACTCAAATTCTATTTTTCCATATAGTTCAGCTACTATTGTGACATACAACAATTTATCATCTTTTTTTTTTTTTTTTTTTA
>NZ_JAAGPB010000696.1:0-3383 GCF_017104585.1 Burkholderia sp. Ac-20392 | reverse complement strand
CCCGGGAAATTGCGCGTGCGATCGGTCGTGCCGATGAGGCCGTACGGCAGGCCGACGGCAAGGTCGCGGATGCGGCTGCCGCGGTGGCGGGTGCCGATGCACGCATCCAGCCGCTGCTGCAACTGGCCGGCGTAGCGTCGATCGACGCGGCGCTGCCGCTGGCCGAGCGTTCGGATCGCCAGCGCCAGCTTCGGCAGTCGGTCGATGCCGCGCACGAGGCACTGGTGCGTGATGGTGACGGCCTGTCCCGGTCCGCCGTCGAAGCGGAGGTCGCGGGGCAGGACATCGCCGACGTACCGGCCCACCTTGAAGCGGTGAAGCAGTCGCTCGGCGATGTCGGCAAGCGGCTGAACGAGCTTGCACAGCAGCAGGTCGTGGCCGATCAGGCGTTCGGCGCGATCGACGGCCAGGCGAATGCGGCCGTTGCCGAGTCGAAACGGCAGGAAGCGCTGGCGGCGATGGGCGATGCAGCCGAACAGTATCTGGAGGCGGCCACGGCGAGCCGGTTGCTGAAGTGGGCGACGGATCGCTATCGCGACCAGAAGCAGGGGCCGATGCTCAGGCGCGCGGGTGAGATTTTCGCCGGGCTCACGCTGGGTGAATTCGCGCGGCTGACCGTCGATACCGAACGGACGCCGCCCGCACTATATGCACGACGGACGAAGGGCGCATCGGTCGAGGTCGCCGGGTTGAGCGAAGGGACGCGTGACCAGTTGTTCCTCGCGCTGCGGATCGCGGCGCTGGAGCTGCAGCTCGGCAGCCGGACCGCGCTGCCGTTCGTGGCCGACGACCTGTTCATCAACTTCGACGATGCACGCGCGAAGGCCGGCCTCGATGCGCTGCGCGATCTGTCGACGCGAACCCAGGTGCTGTTCCTGACGCACCATGACCACCTGCTGCCGCTCGTGAGGGACGTATTCGGCGCGCGGGTCAACGTGGTCGAGTTGCAGCGCACGCCGGTGGGTGCGTGATGCGGTGCATACGGTGCATGCGGGGAGGCCGGCGCACGGGCAGGGTCATCGCGTACAGGTAGTATGTGCGGTTCCGAAATGCACGCGGCCGGTTCTGTCGGTCGCGGGTCTGGCCACACGAGGGGTGAATATGAAAAAGCTGGTAGCCGCCATTGCGTTCGCGGCGGACAAGCATCGCAATCAGCGACGCAAGGATGAAGAAGCGTCGCCGTACATCAATCATCCGATCGCGCTTGCCGACGTGCTGGCCAACGAGGCCGGCGTCGAGGACGAGCGCGTGATCGTCGCGGCCGTGCTGCACGACACGGTAGAGGATACCGAGACGACCGAGCAGGAATTGCTGCGGCTGTTCGGCAAGGACGTGGCGGACATCGTGATGGAAGTCACCGACGACAAGTCGTTGCCGAAGGAGGAGCGCAAGCGCCTGCAGGTCGAGCATGCGGCGACCATCAGCCGGCGCGCGAAGCTCGTGAAGCTGGCCGACAAGATCTGCAACCTGCGCGACATCGCGCGGCACCCGCCTGCGGACTGGCCGCTCGAACGCAAGCAGGCGTACTTCGACTGGGCGAAGTCGGTCGTCGACCCGATGCGCGGCGTGCATCCCGGCCTCGAAGCGATCTTCGACGCCGCGTACGACGCACGGCCGGCGGACTGAGGCGCCCGCATGCGATTGGCTCGATCCATCGAATCCGCCGCGCGGCAATTGCCGGCCGTGGCGGGAGTCGATGTGGGCGGCGAAAGGAAGCAATGCGATCTCGTGATCCTGCGCGGACAGATGGTCATCTGCCGCGAGGAACGGATCGCACCCGAGGCGGTGCCTGCACTGTGCCTCGCCCATGACGTCGTGGCCGTGGGTGTCGACGCACCGAGCCTGTGGTGGACGGGGAGCGGGCGTCGGGCGGCCGAACAGGCGCTCGCGCGCGAACGGATCTCGTGCTTTCCGACGCCGTCGCGGGAGCAGGCGGTCGCGAGCACGTCAGGCTTCTTCGACTGGATGTTCGTGGGAGAGCGTGTCTACCGCGCGCTCGCGGATGCGTATCCGTTGCTGACCAACCTCCGCTATACAGGCGGACGCACGAGCTTCGAAACCTATCCGTATGCGATTACCTGCGCGATGCTGGGTAGGGACGTCGCATCGGCGAAGCAGAAACGCAACCAGCGCCGGCAATTGCTGGAGCGACTGGGAGTCGACGTGTCGACGCTGAAGTCCGTCGATGCACGCGACGCGACCCTTTGCGCGTTGACGGCGCAATGCGTCATCGACGGGAATGCGCACGCGTATGGCGATGCGGAGGGCGGATATATCCGCGTGCCGATCGTGAGCGAGACGATCGTTCTCGACGCACTGTAGTAGCGTCGCGCATCCCGAGCGAGCGGCGCAGGGAAAAGGTGAGCTTTTGCGGGAGGGGTGTGGCCTGTGTGACGACTAAGGCGTCTCGGGCTGCGACTGTCGGCCGGCAAGCATCGGGATGGCTGGCGCACGCGACATGAAGCCGGTGCGCGATGCGATCCCGGGCGGCGTGACTCAATCCTCGAGGATGGCTTTCGGCACGCTGGACAGGTCGCAGGCTTGTGCCTGTTCGAAGTAGCCTTCGGCATCGTCGATCATTACGACGGCGACGTCGATCAGCTCGTCGAGCCGTTGCAGCAGCGATTCACGCCACTCGATGTCTTCGTCGCGCTCGGGCGTCTTGTCCAGTTGCTCGATGATCGAGTCGGCCGTCTGCAGGAAAGGAATCGCCTGCTGATAGTTTTCGATCGAGACCATCGCTGCGTTGCGCGCGCCGACGAGTCGCTCGCGGTGCTCGTCCGCCAGTTCGGATTCGCCGCTGATCCGCGGCAATACATCCGAGATGCGTTGCAGAAGCGGCGGCGCCTGTTCTTCCAGGATGATGGCGCGCTCGCGCAGCGCTGCATATTCGTCGCGAAGGTCGGCGTCGCCGGGTTGAGTGGTGCTGTCCATCGTGGATATGAGTGCGTGGTTCGGTCGCGGCATGATACTCGACCGCACCCGATTCCTTCGCCATTCCGCGACCACCTATATAGACGGATGAGCGACATACGTCACATCAATGGATGATGGCGCGCATTGCGAAGCGCGGCCCGTCGAGCCCCAAGCCCCCGTGCGCGTCAGCGCACGGGGGCTTTTTCAAATTTATTTCACAAAGGGGCTTGCGTAGTTGGGGGCGGGTGCTTAGAATCACGCCTCTTTCGCGCTAACGGAAACGCGGCGCGGGAGAGGGAAGCAAGGGTGGGTGGTGTGCTGGAGTCTGAAGCGCGCCACTGGCCTGGAAGTTGAGCCCCGCAGTCGCAACGATGTAGTGAAAAAAGTTGTTGACGAAATGCGAAACACGGTTCATAATCTCGCTTCTCTGCTGCTGAAAACGCAGCGCTGCTGAGAAACACGAAGTT
>NZ_JAAGPB010000695.1:0-3541 GCF_017104585.1 Burkholderia sp. Ac-20392 | reverse complement strand
CCCGCGGCCCGCGCCCGCGTCGGTGCGTTCGAGCCATTCGCCGCGCAGCGGCGCGTCGCCCGGGCCATAGCACTGGCGCAACCGGTAGCCCGACGGCGCACGGCGCGGCACAACCATCCGCAAATCGGTAAAGCGCCGTGCGCGGGCGGGATCGAGCACCTCGCGCGTGGTCTCGGGCCGGAACTGCCAGCGCAGCAGCCAGCAGGCGAACTTGCTTTGCCAACTCATCGGACGCACTCCGTAATCACAGTGTGACGATGGTACGTGCGATCGCTCCCGCACCGCTCGACAGGAGCCTCTACATCAAACGCCGGCACTCAGTTCGCCGGCATCACCTGGCCGCGAACCTCGCCGGACGGGTGCTCCTTCGTATGGACGTTGAAGTACCACTTGCCGCCCATCAGGTCGGTGACCTGCGCGTCGGTGAGTTCCTTCGAGCCCTTGATCGGGCTCGCCAGCTCGTCCTTCGGAATCGGCACCTGCACGCCGGCATTCTGGCCGACCGGGGCGGGCCCGTGGAAGTGCGCGGCGGTGGCCGGCCCCGTGAGGTGTTCGTATGTGACCTTCCACTGCAGCATGTGGGTGGCCGTATCGTAGGTGGCCTCGACGTCGCCCGAGCCCTTGGTCGCCGTCGGCGGCACTTCACTCGACGGCTGGAGATTGGCGGACAGGCGCACCGTTTCGGCAGCAGCGCTGCCGGCGGCGAGCACGCCCGCGAGTAACGCGACCTGGAGCAAACGCAGCTTGAGCATGGACTCTCCTTGTACGACGTTGTACGCCGCCCGAGCGGGGGCGCCAGACATGATGGTAGTCGATCGCCGCCGGTCCGGGCATCCACCGAACGGCCATGCAGCGAATCGCCGCACCGCGCCCGGCCGGCCCGCTCGCGCGGCGTGCGACGCGTCAGTCTGCGTCAACCTGGAATGGACCTTTGCAGCCCGGTGACTGAATCCGCTCGCGGCCTTTCGCTACACTTCGTCTCACAGTTGCTTGTTTCCTTCGTCCGAAGGAGTCTGCGAGTATTCACGCGGCCGCCCGGCCGCGTTTTTTTTTGCGCGTGCCGCCATCGGATCCGGTTCACACCGTATCAAGCATGACGAAGCGATCGCGCTGCTTCACGTCACGCGCGATAGCCGGGATCGATGCGGTCGACGATACGCTGCAGCGCGTCGAACGCATCCTGCCCTGCGCCATGCTTCGGATCGAAATTCAGCGAATCGCGCACGCACCCTTCGAGCACGGGCGGCGCAATCGGCAGCGCGTCGCCGATCGCATGCGTGGCGATCTGCACCTCGCACGCGCGATTGAGCAGCCACATCAGCGAGAACGTCTGCGCGAGCGTCGCGCCGATCGTCACGGGCCCATGGTTGCGCAACAGCAGCACGGGCCGCCCGCCGGCGCTCTCGACGATGCGCCGCCCTTCTTCGAGATGCACGGTGATGCCCTCGAAGTCGTGATACGCAATCTTCCCGAACAACTGCGCCGAATAGAAATTCGAGAACGACAGCCCGTCACGCGAACAGCACACGGCCATCGTCGGCGTCGTGTGCACGTGCATCACGCAGTGCGCATCGGGCAGCGCCGCATGGATCGCGCTGTGAAACGTGAAGCCGGCCGGGTTGATCGGCCAGTCGGAATGACCGATCACGTTGCCATCGATGTCGATCTTCACGAGGTTCGACGCGCACACCTCGCGGTAATGGAGCCCGAACGGGTTGATCAGGAAATGCCCGTCCTCGCCCGGCACGCGCAGCGAGATATGGTTGTAGATCAGTTCGGTCCAGCCGAGATGATCGAAGATGCGATAAGCCGCCGCGAGCTGCACGCGCGCCTGCCATTCGGCTTCGGAGAAACGGGCGGGACGCGTGAACGGCTGGTTCGGGACACGTTGCATGGGGGAACTCCGGTTGCGGGTGTGCGCGGCACCGCGTGATGCGGGCCGCCTGGCGGCACCGTCTTGCGCGCCACATTGGTTGCGCGCACAACCATATCATCATTCCCAGCGCACCGGAAACGCGGGTTTAGCCGGAGCGCTTCCGGCCCCTTAAAGCTGGTCGTCGACCGGCAGCAGCATGAACATGCCGGTCATCAGGTTGCGCAGCAGCCCCGCGTGCGGATCGACGTGATAGGTGGTCGGCCGGCCGTTGTCGATACCTGTCCATTCGAGTTCGGGCGACCCGCCGCCAGCCGGCGTCACGAGGCTCACGCGGTAGCTGTCGTCCGGCTGCGTCACGCGCGCGAAGATCGTCGCGACCTGCTGCGCGAGCGCCGGGCTGTGGATCACGAGCGCCAGTTCGGTATTCAGGTCCGCGGACCGCGGATCGAGGTTCATCGAACCGATCACGAGGATCTTCCGGTCGATCACGTACGCCTTCGCATGCAGGCTTGCCCGCGAGCGCGACCCGAACAGGCGCGCGCGCTGCCGGCCCGGCTGCGCCTTGAACTCGTACAGCTCGACGCCGTGCTGCAGCAGCGGCACGCGATAAGGCCCGTAGCCGGCCTGCACGGCGACCGCGTCGGTCGCGGCGAGCGAATTCGTCAGGATCGCGACGCGCACGCCGCGCGCGGTCGCCTCGCCGAGGATCTTCACGCCCGCGTCGTGCGGCACGAAATACGGCGAGAACGCGAGGAATTCCTGCTGCGCGCCGCGCGTGAGCTCGACCAGACGCTGCATCGGCGGGCTCACGTACGCGTCGGTCGGCCGCGCGACCTTGTCGGGCGCGTCGACCTTGAACTCGGCGGGCGCCCACACGAGCGCGAGCTCGTCGCGGGCAATCTGCTGCGCGAGCGGCGTCGCGTTCAGCGGCTTCGCGTTATACGGATCGGCGTTCTGGCGCCAATGGCTGCGCAACTCGTCGCGCGTCGCGTCGAGGTCCTTCGGATCGAACGACTGGTGATTCAGCACGCGCAGCGGATAGCTGCTCGCACTCGACCAGTACGTATCGAAGCTCGCCGAGACGTCGTTCGTCACCGGGCCCGCGGCCAGCACGTCGAGATCGCGGAACTGCAGCGTCGGGCTTGCGTTGAAGTATTCGTCGCCGAGATTGCGGCCGCCGACGATCGCGATCTGGTTGTCCGCGATCATCGCCTTGTTGTGCATCCGGCGCGTGAAGCTGTCGATGCGCGTGAAGAAGTTGGCCGTGCGCTCGACCATCCCGTGCTGCGACGCGCCGAACGGGTTGAACACGCGGATCTCGATGTTCGGGTGCGTGTTCAGCGCGGCCATGATGCGATCGATGTCGCGGAAGTTCAGGTCGTCGACGAGCATCCGCACGCGCACACCGCGATCGGCCGCGTACAGCGCCGCGGCGAGCAGCAGCTTGCCCGTCGTGTCCTCGGTCGCGATGTAGTACTGCATGTCGAGCGTCTTCGTCGCGGCGCGTGCGAGCGCGATGCGCATCTGCAGCGCCTCCGCGCCTTCCGGCAGCAGCCGGAAACCCGACTCGCCCGGATGCGCGGCCTCGGGCGCGGCCAGCGCATCGTGCAGCGGCGTGACGGTATCGGGCGGCAACGCGTGGGAGACCGGGCGCTCGAGCGTGGA
>NZ_JAAGPB010000694.1:0-3429 GCF_017104585.1 Burkholderia sp. Ac-20392 | reverse complement strand
TCGCGCTGCTCGCGGTCCTGAGCCTCGTCCCGACCGTCGCCGCGATCAACCTCGCGCTGCGCAACCGCGTGCTGCGCTACCCGGACAGCGAATACGTCGGCCTGCGCAACTTCATCCGGCTCGCATCCGACCGGCGTTTCCTGAACGCGATCGAAGTGTCGGTGCTGTGGGAAGTCGTCACGGTGGCCGGCGCGGTGCTGGTCGGGATCGCGCTGGCCGTGTTCCTGTTCGAGCGCGTGCACGGCCGCTGGCGCCGCTTCGCATCGCTGGTGCTGATCATGCCGGTGCTGCTGCCGCGCGTGTCGGCCGCGTTCATCTGGAAGTTCATGTACGCGCCGCTCACCGGCGTCCTGAGCTGGCTGCTCGGGATCCTCGGTATCGAGAACACCGCGTTCCTCGCCGATCCGCATCTCGCGCTGTACGCGGTCGCGCTCGTCGACGTGTGGCAATGGGGGCTGTTCTTCGCGGTCGTGATCCTGAAGCTGCTGGAGACGCTGCCGCCCGAGCCGCTCGAAGCCGCGCGGCTCGACTACGCGACGACGTGGCAGGTGCATGCGTACATCGCGCTGCCGATGCTGAAGGCGCCGCTCGTGAGCCTCGTGTTCATCAAGATGGTCGAATCGCTGCGCTCGTTCGACCTGATCTACGTGATGACCAAGGGCGGCCCCGGCATCGCGACCGAAACGCTCGACCTGTACGCGTACCAGCAGGGCATCGGCCTCGCCGGCAAGGTGTCCTATGCGTCGAGCATGGCCGTGCTGATGATGATCGCGACCACGCTCGTCTTCACGCTCATCTGGAAGAGGGTCAACAAATGGGACGACTGATGGCCCGCCGCGGCGCCGCCGCGACCGTTTCGAACCTGTCGACCGCCGTGATCGCCGGCGCGATCCTGCTCGTCGCCGCGTTCCCGCTGTTCTGGGCCGTGCTCAATTCGCTCAAGCACCTGCTCGACATCGTCACGCCCACGCCGCGCTTCATCTTCACGCCGACGCTCGCGAACTACGAGCAGGTGCTGTCGAGCCCCGAGGTGCTGATCGGGCTCGGCAACAGCATCGCGATCGTCGGCGCGGCCGTGCTGATCGGTGCGGTGCTCGGCGTGCCGGCCGCGTATGCGATCGCACGTTACCCGATACGCGGCAAGCGCGACATCCAGTTCTTCCTGCTGTCGCTGCGCTTCCTGCCGCCGGTCGCGGTCGCGCTGCCGCTGATCGCGATCTGGGTCGATCTCGGGCTGTACGACACGAAGCTGTCGATGATCGTCACGTACCTGCTCGTCACGCTGTCGACCATCACGTGGCTGTCGATCCCCGTGTTCCGCCGGCTGCCGCGCGAGATCGAGGAAGCCGCCGCGCTCGACGGCTACGGCCCGTACGCGGTGTTCTGGCACATCGCGCTGCCGGTGTGCGCGAGCACGCTGCTCGGCGGCATCGTGTTCAGCTTCGTGCTGGTGTGGAACGAACTGATGATCGCGCTCGCGCTCACTTCATCGCGCAGCGCGACGCTGCCGGTGGTCGCGTCCGCGTTCACGTCGCTCGGCCAGGAAGTGCCGTGGGGCGTGATCAACGCGTCGACGGTGCTGCTCGCGCTGCCGCCGCTCGTGTTCGTCGGCATGCTCAGCCGCCTGCTCAATTCGATGGTCAAGGGAAAATAAGGAGGATGTGTTGAAAGCGCTCGTACTCGAACGCACGCGCGAGCTCGCGCTGCGCGACATCGACTTGCCGCAGGCAGTCGGCCCCGGCGACGTCCGGATCAAGGTGCATACGGTCGGCGTGTGCGGCAGCGACGTGCATTACTACGTCCACGGCGGGATCGGCCCGTTCCGCGTCGACGCGCCGATGGTGCTCGGCCACGAGGCGTCCGGCATCGTCGTTGAAACAGGCGCCGGCGTCACGCACCTGCGGGTCGGCGACCGCGTGTGCATGGAGCCCGGCGTGCCGCGCTTCGATTCGCCCGCGACGCTGCGCGGGCTCTACAACCTCGATCCCGACGTGCGCTTCTGGGCGACGCCTCCCATCCACGGCTGCCTGACGCCGTACGTCGTGCATCCGGCCGCGTTCACGTACCGGCTGCCCGACACCGTGTCGTTCGCCGAAGGCGCGATCGTCGAGCCGCTGTCGATCGGCCTGCAGGCCGCGAAGAAGGCGGCGATGAAGCCGGGCGACCTCGCGGTCGTGATCGGCGCCGGCACGATCGGCGCGATGACGGCCCTTGCCGCGCTCGCCGGCGGCGCCGCGCGCGTGATCCTCGCCGACGTCGTGCCCGACAAGCTCGCGCTGTTCGCCGACAACCCGGCCGTCACGACCGTCGACGTACGCACGCAGCCGCTCGCCGACGTGGTGGCCCAGGCCACGGACGGCTGGGGCGCGGACGTCGTGTTCGAAGCCAGCGGTAGCGCGAACGCGTACGCGGGCCTCGTCGACCTGATGTGCCCGGGCGGCTGCGCGGTGCTGATCGGGATGCCGGTCGCCCCGGTGCCGCTCGACGTGGTCGCGCTGCAGGCGAAGGAAGGCCGCATCGAATCGGTGTTCCGCTACGCGAACATCTTTCCGCGCGCGCTCGCGCTGATCGCGTCCGGCGCGATCGACGTGAAGCCGTTCATCTCGCGCACGTTCCCGTTTTCCGAAGGCGTGCGCGCATTCGAGGAAGCGGCGAGCGGCCACCCGCGCGACGTCAAGATTCAGATCGAAATGGATTGAGCCATGGCCCAGATCACCTGCAAGGCTTTGTCGAAGCACTACGACGGCGGCCCCGCCGTGCTGCACCCGCTCGACCTCGAGATCGCCGACGGCGAATTCATCGTGCTGCTCGGCCCGTCCGGCTGCGGCAAGTCGACGATGCTGCGGATGATCGCGGGTCTCGAGGCGATCACCGGCGGCGAGCTCGTGATCGGCGACGCGGTCGTCAACGACCTGCCGTCGCGCGAGCGCAATGTCGCGATGGTGTTCCAGAACTACGCGCTGTACCCGCACATGACGGTGTACGACAACATCGCGTTCGGCCTGCGACGGCTGAAGGTGCCGGCCGACGAGATCGACCGCCGCGTGCGCGACGTCGCGCGCATCCTGAGCCTCGACGCGCTGCTCGACCGCCGTCCGCGCGCGATGTCGGGCGGCCAGCAGCAGCGCGCGGCGATCGCGCGCGCGATGATCAAGACGCCCGCCGTGTTCCTGTTCGACGAGCCGCTGTCGAACCTCGACGCGAAGCTGCGCACGCAGTTGCGCGGCGACATCAAGCGGCTGCATCAACGGCTGAAGACGACCACGCTGTACGTCACGCACGACCAGCTCGAGGCGATGACGCTCGCCGACCGCGTCGTGCTGATGCGCGGCGGCCACATCGAGCAGATCGGCACGCCGGCCGACCTGTACGGGCAGCCGCACACGCTCTTCGCCGCCGGCTTCGTCGGCACCCCGGCGATGAACTTCA
>NZ_JAAGPB010000693.1:0-3486 GCF_017104585.1 Burkholderia sp. Ac-20392 | reverse complement strand
CCGAGCACGCCGCCCGCGAGCCGGCCGCGCAGCGCATACGGCAACTCGCCGTTCGCGGCCGCGCCGGGCAGGTTCCACGCCTGCCGCGCGGCGGCGAAGGCCGACACGGAAACCGGCACGTCGAGCACTGCCTCGCCGAAACGCGGCACGGTGCCCGAGCGATCGCTGACGCCGCTCGCGAACGGCGTGCCGTTCAGGTCGAGTGAGACCGAGATGCCGTCGTATTCGATCGGCGCGTCGTTGGGGTTCTGCACGCGCAGCTTCAGGCTGAAACGCATCTCGAGGCCCTGCCCGACGAGCGGGTCGAGCCCGGCGACGGTCACGTTCACCGGGTCGCGCGTCAGCCCCGCGCAACCGCCGAGCAGGAGCACGGCAGCGAACAGCAGCAGGACGGCGCGCAGCGGCGCGATACGGAACAGGGCTCGTGGCATGGGAGAACCTCCTCGCGGCAATCGGTGAGCGGATCGTCGCTGCATTGTACCGAGCACGCTTCCGCACGCCGGGTTTCGTAGTTTTCGCAGCCACGCGAGATCGTTAATAGATTAAAACTACGAAAATACCAGGCAAACGAAATGCGCATTAATGCTTTCCAGCATTCAATGAAGCACCGCGAATTCAATAGATGCAATTTCTAAATTTTTCGTTTCCTTTACCTAAAACCATCAAGTATATTTACGCATCCTTCGAGCAAGCCGACAAACCTTGAAGCCGCATGACGGTGTTTTTACGGAATGGCGACACGCCTTCCTGCCATCCTGCGACCAGGCCCGGCCAGCCCTGTAGGTCGTCTGTTCAAGGGGAAAGCGCGCCCGCGCAGGGCGTGCGGCTCCGTGTCGTGCGCGCGAAATCAATTCAGTACAACACGCGCCCGGCCATTTTGAACCGGCAAGTTAACCGACATCCGGAAATCCAGAGGGGGCAGTAAACCATGATTACATTCACGTAGTCGGCCGCCGTCTTTTCGAATAATCCGTCATTGGCATTTTCATCGCTGTTAATTAACGGCGAGGGGATTGTTTTTGCCGGCGTTTTCGCAGCACTGAACGATTCTTTCAACAATCGAGGTTTCAGTCATGTCGATCAACATTCGCAAGATGCGTTATCTGCCGATCGTCGCCGCACTCGCGCTCGCCGGGTGCGGTGGCGACGACGGCGGCGTGGGCTCGGCGTCCGCGCTCAGCTCCGCCGGCGCGCCGCACTCGGGCTCGTCGCCCACCGTCACCGCGCCGCCAAGCGCATCCAACGTCGACAAGAGCGTATCGCCTGTCGAGTTGCCGGACACCGTGGTACCCGTGAACTACCGGCTGTGGTTCCGCCCGAACGAAGCGCTGAACGCGTTCGACGGCCGTGCCGACGTCGAAATCAAGGTGCTGAAGCCGGTCAACAACATCGTGATCGCCGGCCACCGGATCAAGTTCACGAACGGCCGCATCACGCTGCAGCCGGGCAACATCCAGCTGATCGCGACGCCGCAGGACAAGGGCGACTTCTATCAGCTGCGCCCCGTGAGCGGCACGATCTCGCCGGGCAACTATTCGCTGCACATGGAATGGTCGGGCATCATCAACTTCAAGTCGTATGACGATCCGGTCGCGAAGACCGGCGGCAGCTGCGGCGACGATCCGTATCCGGGCTGCTCGGCCGCGGAAGGCATCTTCCGCGTCGACCTGAAGGGCACCGACGGCAAGACGAGCGGCGCGATCCTCACGCAAGGCGAAACCAACCTGTCGCGCCAGTGGTTCCCGGGCTGGGACGAGCCGGCGTTCCGCCCGACCTATGAAGTGACGGCCGAAGTGCCGCAGAGCTGGCGAGTCGTGTCGAACGCGGCCGAGAAGCCGTCGACCAACATCGGCGGCGGCTACAAGCTCGTGCAGTTCGACAAGACCCCGCCGATGCCGTCGTACCTGTTGTTCTTCGGCGGCGGCCTGTTCGACACCTATGAGGACGACTTCACGAGCCCGCTGCCGGGCGGCAAGGGCGGCCTGCACCTGCGCGTGTTCACGCCGCCGGGCATGAGCGACTGGGCGAAGCCGGCGATGGACCGCACCAAGCAGGCGCTCGACTTCTACTACCGCTACACGGGCATCGCCCTGCCGCTGACGAAGTTCGATACGGTGGCCGCGAACGACGCGTTCAAGGAGCAGAAGGACCTGAACTTCGGCGGGATGGAGAACTGGGGGTCGATCCTCGAGTTCGCCGACGACATCCTGCCGCAGCCGGGCCAGCCGATGTCGCACTACGGCAACGAGGTGCTGACGCACGAAGTTGCGCACCAGTGGTTCGGCGATCTCGTCACGACCGACTGGTGGGACAACGTGTGGCTCAACGAGTCGTTCGCGACGTTCTTCGAAACGAAGACCACGATCCAGTTCTTCCCCAACGAGTTCAGCTGGCTCGACCAGGTGAAGAACAAGTACCGCGTGATCAGTCGTGACATCGGCCCGAACGCGTTCCCGGTCGCACCGAACTTCAACGGCTGGGCGTCGAACGACTTCGTGCTGAGCGCCAGCGCGTTCACGTACGACAAGGGCGGCCACGTGCTGAAGACGCTCGAGAACTATCTCGGCGAACAGACGCTGCGCAAGGGTCTGCAACAGTACCTGGTCGACTACTCGTTCGGCAACGGCACGCCGAAGCGCCTGTGGGATGCGCTGTCGAAGGAAAGCGGCCAGGCGATCGGCGCGATCGGCGACAGCTACGTCCGTCAGACCGGGGTGCCGCTGATCTCGCTCGACACGCAGTGCGACCTGACGAAGAACCAGACCGTCATCACGCTGAAGCAGCAGCCGTTCCCGAACAAGAACGCGTATCCGGGCCTGCAATGGACGGTGCCGATCACGCTCGCGTACGGCCAGGGTCTCGCGAAACGCACGACGCTCGCGCTGAAGGATACGCAGACGCAAACACGTGTCGACGGCTGCACGGGCGTGGTCGCCGACCCGAGCGGGCTCGACTACTACGTCGTGAACTACAGCGACGCGGCCTGGAGCGGGCTGCTCACGCAGGTCAACGGCTCGACCGATCCGGTCCTGCTCGCGAACCTGAAGAGCGAAGCCGCACTGCTCGTCGCGAACAACCTCGCGCCGGCGTCGCGCTCGACGTCGATCGGCTCGGTCGCTTCGCCGGCCGCGATGAAGCTGCGCCAGACGCCGACCTTCGGCGGCATCGAGCCGGTGACGAAGGAGCGCCCGGCCCTGCAATACCAGGGCATCTTCAAGCCGCGCAAGGTAGTGACGCAGTAACGGTGCGCATCCGGCCGGTGCCGCGCAGCCCGCGGCTGCCGGCCGGCGTACCGGCTTCTCCGACCTTTGACGGGCCTCGCATGCGAGGCCCTTTTTTCTTTCGGCACGGGCACCCGCCCGCCGTCATGCCCACGCAGCATCCCATGCCGGCTGCGCGAACCACGTCGCGAGGAACGCGACGAGCCGCGACGCGCGTGCGGTGCCGCGCGCCTGCTGGCGCAACACGTGGATCGTCGCCGGCTCG
>NZ_JAAGPB010000692.1:0-3455 GCF_017104585.1 Burkholderia sp. Ac-20392 | reverse complement strand
GTCTTCACGGGGGTGCCGGCCGCGCGCGCCGGTGCGCCGATGCGTGTCCACACGAGCTTGCCCGAGCGGCACAGCTCGTCGAGCCCGCCTGCCATGTAGTCGGTCAGCCGCGCGGGCAGCAGCGCGTCTTCCCATGCGCTCGCCGCGGCCTCGTAGCCTTCGAGCTGTTCGACCACGGCCGCCAGTGCATCGCGGCCCGTGCCGCGCGTGTCGGGCGTCAGGTGTTGCCAGTGAAACAGGAAGCGCATGAAGTCTGCGCGCTCGACCGGCTCGATCTCGCGGCGCAGCCGCTTCACCGTATAGCGATGAATGCGCGCAAGCAGGTGGCGTTCGCACCATTCGTCCGTCGTCGTGCCCGGCGTGAACCGGCCGCGCATCACATAGCCTTCGCGTTCCAGCGCCGCGAGCGCCGTCGCGATCGACGCAGGCGGGAGCCCGAGTGGTGTTGCGATCGAATCGAGGGCCAGCGGGCCGAAGCCGGTGAGCCGCGCGCGGATCACGTCGACGAGCGCGGCATCCGCTTCCCACGGCTGCGCGCAAGCGGCCGGCACCTTGAGCGCCGGAGTGATACGCGCGTCGGGATGCAGCGCACGCACGCACACGAGCCGTTCGACCGGCACCCACAGCGCGGCGCCGCCCGGTGCGGCCAGTTTCGTCGCACGGCGGCGTTCGGCAAGTTCCGCGAGCCGGTCGAGCCAGCCTTCGTGTTTGCGCGCTTCGCCATCGGCGATGCACGCGAGCGTGAGCAGCGCGTCGTGCATTTCGTCGGCGTCGCGCACGAGCGGCCAGGCTTCGTCGCGCACTGCATCGATCGCGTCGGCGTCGAGCGCGCCGAGATCGTCGGCCGATTCGGGATCGCTCCAGCGGCGCGACTGCACGGCCTGCGTGCGGCGTTCCTCGAGCGGTGCATCGTCGAGGAACGCGTAGGGTTTCGCGTTCAGGATCTCGGCCGCGAGCGGCGACGGCGCGGGCAGGTCGCGCGCGACGAGCTCGATCGCGCCGCTTTCGATCCGGCGCAGCAGCGCAAGCCAGCCACCGGTATCCATTGCGTCGTGCAGGCAATCGTCGAGCGTCTGGTCGACGAGCGGATGATGCGGAATCTCGCGCTCGCCGACGATGTTTTCCAGGCACGCGACCTGATCGGGGAACACGGTCGCGAGCAGATCCTCGCTCTTCATCCGCTGTAGTTGCGGCGCGGTGCGCTTGCCGCCGGTGAAGCGCGGCAGCGCGAGCGCGGTCGTCGCGTTCCAGCGCCAGCGCACGCCGAACATCGGCGCGTCGAGCAGGGCCTGGACCAGCACGTGCTCGGCGCTCGCTGAACGCAGGTAGCGCCACACTTCGTCGAGCGCGAAGCTGTGTGCGAGCGACAGCGACAGGATGATCGCGTCGTTGGTCGCGGCGGCCTGCAGCTCGAAGTTGAAACTGCGGCAGAAGCGCTTGCGCAGCGCGAGCCCCCACGCGCGGTTGATGCGGCTGCCGAACGGCGAATGGATCACGAGCTGCGTGCCGCCCGATTCGTCGAAGAAACGCTCCATCACGAGCGTGTCCTGCGTCGGCAGCGCGCCGAGCGCGGCGCGGGTGCGGGCGAGGTAGTCGGCGATCTGGTGGGCGGCGCCGGGTGACAGATGCAGATCGTCGACGAGCCAGCGCAACGCCGGCGCGAGACGGTTTTCGGCGGGGGCGGCAACAACTGTGTTGGGCCGCAAGTCGAGCGAGGCATCCGTATCGACTGTGCCGGCGGCCTTTGATTTCACATTCGCGCCGGCTTTGGCATCGGTGCGAGGCATGGACTTCCTGCCAGTCTCGTCGACGATGCTTTCGCGGCTCCTGCCATGCGCTGCCAGCCGGTCACCGTCGGCGAACAGTCCGTCGAGCCGCGCGCGCAGCCGGCCGACCGCCGCCGACAGCTCGTCGCTGCGCCCCGGCGCCTCGCCGAGCCAGAACGGGATGTTCGGCGACTGGCCCTGCGCATCCTCGACACGCACGCGGCCCGTTTCCACGCGAATGATCCGGTACGACTGGTTGCCCAGCTGGAACACGTCGCCGGCCAGGCTCTCGATCGCGAAATCCTCGTTGACGGTGCCGACCTGGATGCCCTGCGGTTCGAGCAGCACCGCGTAGTCGGCCATGTCGGGGATCGTGCCGCCGGACGTCGTGGCGGTCATCATCGCGTTGCGGCGCCCGCGCACGGTGCCGCCGACCACGTCGCGATGCAGGTATGCGCCGCGCACGCCGCGCCGGCTCGTGAAGCCTTCGGCGAGCATCTTCATCACTTCGTCGAAGCGCTCGCGCGTCAGCCGTGCGTACGGCGCCGCGCGCGTGAAGCTCGCATACAGCGCGTCTTCCTGCCATTCCGTGCACGCCACTTCGGCGACGATCTGCTGTGCAAGCACGTCGAGCGGCGCTTCGGGAATACGCAGCGCGTCGAGCTCGCCGCGTTGCACGCAATCGAGCAGCGCGGCGCACTCGACGAGTTCGTCGCGCGACAGCGGGAACAGCCGGCCTTTCGGTATGCCGCCGACATGGTGCCCCGAACGGCCGACGCGCTGCAGGAACGGAGCGATCCCGCGCGGCGAACCGACCTGGCAGACGAGATCGACGTCGCCGATATCGATGCCGAGTTCAAGTGATGCGGTGGCGACGAGCAGCTTCAGTTCACCGCGCTTCAGGCGCTGCTCGGCATCGAAGCGGTGCTCCTTCGCGAGACTGCCGTGATGCGCGGCGATCGCCTCCTTGCCGAGCCGGTCGGCGAGATGGCGCGCCATGCGCTCGGCGGTGCGCCGCGTGTTGACGAACACCAGCGTCGTGCGATGCGCGGCCGCAAGCCCGGCGATGCGGTCGTACACCTGTTCCCACACGTCGGTTGCCATCACGGGTTCGAGCGGCACGTTCGGCAGTTCGAGCGCGAGGTCGCGCTCGCGCGTGTGGCCCGTGTCGACGATCGTGCAGTCGCGCGGCGCGTCAGCCGGGCCGCCAACCAGGAAGCGCGCGACCGCATCGATCGGCTTTTGCGTGGCCGACAGCCCGATGCGCGGCAGCGCACGACCAGCCAGCGCGTCGAGACGTTCGAGCGACAACGCGAGATGGCTGCCGCGCTTCGATGACGCGAGCGCATGGATTTCGTCGACGATGACCGAGCGCACGTTCGACAGCATCTGCCGCCCCGACGTGGACGACAGCAGCACGTACAGCGACTCGGGCGTCGTGACGAGGATGTGCGGTGCGCGCTTGCGCAGTGCGGCGCGCTCGGCCTGCGTCGTGTCGCCGGTGCGCACGGCGGTACGGATCGCCGGCACCGGCAGGCCGAGTTGCGCGAGCGATTCGGCGATGCCGGCCAGCGGCGCATCGAGGTTCACGTGGATGTCGTTCGACAGCGCTTTCAGTGGCGACACGTATACGACGAGCGTCGCGTCGGGCAGCGTGCCGTCGTGCGCCAGCGCATCGCGCACCAGCTG
>NZ_JAAGPB010000691.1:0-3348 GCF_017104585.1 Burkholderia sp. Ac-20392 | reverse complement strand
CTCGGGGCCCGGCGTCGCCGCATCGTACGGAATCACGATGAAGCGCCGGTCGCGGATCGCGGCCACGCGTGCGAGCGACGGCTGACTCAGCAGGAACTGCTGCTTCTGCGCGGCCGTCACGGCCGAGTAGTCGACGATCACGATCACCTGCGGATCGCGCGCCACCACGCTTTCCCAGCTCACCTGCGTCCAGCTGCGCGACAGGTCGGCCATCACGTTGCGCGCCCCGGCCGCCGTCAGCAGCGCGGTCGGCATCGCGAGCCCGCCGGCCGTCATCGGCTTGTCGGTGCCGCTGTCGTAGACGAACACGCGCAGCGGTTCCGGATGCCCGATCGTGCGCGACACTGCCGCGAGACGCGCACGCATCGCGGCGACGACCTGCGCGGCGCGCGCGTCGACGCCGAAGATCCGGCCGAGATTGTTCAGGTCGCGGAACACGTCGTCGAACGAGGCCGCCGACTGCTTCATCACGTGCGAGCACGATTCGGTCAGCTCGTACGTACGGATACCGAATGGCGCGAGCGTCGCGGGCGTCACCGCGCCGCCGACATGCATCCCGTAGTTCCAGCCCGCGAGATAGAAGTCGGCGCGCGCGGCCGCCAGCACCTCGAGCGACGGATACTGGCTGGCCAGTTCGGGCACGCCGCGCAGCGCATCGCGCACACGTGCGGTGCCCGTCTTCCAGCCGCCGATGCCGGTGTAGCCGACGAGCCGGTCTTTCAGGCCGAGCACGAGCATCATCTCGGTCAGGTTCACGTCGTTGCTCACCGCACGCGTCGGCGCGCGCTCGAACGTCACGTCGCGATCGCAACTGCGCACGGTGACGGGATAGGCCCCCGCCTGAGCGGCCGTGCAGCCGAGCACGGTCGCGGCAACCAGCCGGCGCGACAGGGATGACAACGCGGACGACACAACGGAGGACAAGACAGGAAACGGCATGGTGGTCATTCCGGATGAAGCGGCGTAATGCGCGGCCGGCCCGTGACGGGATGGCGATCGACGAGCGCGGCGACGCCGAACACGTCGCGCAGCAGCGCTTCGGTCAGTACGTCGGCCGGCGCGCCCGATGCGACGACCCTGCCATGCGCGAGCACGTGGAGCCGGTCGCAATACGCGGCCGCGAGATTGAGGTCGTGAATCGTGGCGAGCGTCGCGATGCCGAGGCGCCGCACGCGCGCGAGCAGTTCGAGCTGATGGCGCAAGTCGAGATGGTTGGTCGGTTCGTCGAGCAACAGCAGTTCGGGCTGCTGCGCAAGCGCGCGGGCCAGCAGCGCGCGCTGCTTCTCGCCGCCCGACAGCGACGCGAAGCGTTGCGCACGGCGCTCGACGAGGCCAACGTCGTGCAGCGCGGATTCGACGATCCGGCGATCGTCCGCCGTCTCCGCATCGAACGGCCGCTGATGCGGCGTGCGCCCCATGCCGACCAGTTCGTCGACCGTCAGCCCGAAATCGTCCGGCGTCTCCTGCTGCAGCACCGCGATGCGCTGCGCGACCGCGCGCGGCCGCATGCGCCACACGTCCTGCGCATCGAGCGCGACGTGGCCGGCGTCGGGCCGCGCGTAACGGAACACGCAGCGCAGCAGGCTCGTCTTGCCGCTGCCGTTCGGGCCGACCAGCCCGACGAACTCGCCTTCGGCCACGCTCAGCGTCACCGAATCGAGCACGGTGATCGCGCCGCCGGGCGACCAGCTCACGCGTTCGATGTCGAGCATGTGCGTCACGGGAGGCTCGTCGCGCCGCACTAGAAGCGCATCGTCGCGACGAGCTCCGCCGAGCGCGACGGACCGAGCAGCCATTGCTCGCCGCCGTTCGACGTCGTCACCGCATACGTGCGATTCGCGAGATTGCGCAGGTACAGCGCCAGCTCGGTGCGCGACGTCGGCTGCCAGCGCAGCGACGCATCGAACACCGTGTACGACGGCACTTGCACGCGGTTCGCGTCGTCGCCGTACGTCGCGCCGACGTATCGCACGCCCGCGTTCGCCTGCCAGCGCTCGGCAAACGCCCAGCCGAGCCACAGGTTCGCCGTCTGCTGCGGCACGTTGGCCGGCGCATTGCCGGCGCGCGACACCGTCGCGCTGCCGACCTTCTGGTTGAACTCGTCATAGCGCGCGCGCAGCAGCGCGACGTTCGCATCGAGCGTCCAGCCGTGCGGCAGCCGCGCGCCGCCCGTCAGCTCGATGCCGCGCGACGATTGCCGGCCGACCTGCTGGCGCAGCGCGGGATTCAACGGATCGGTGCTCAGCAGGTTGCGCTTCGTGATGTCGTACACGGCAAACGTCCAGTACGCGCGGCCGTCGAGCAGCGTCTGCTTGACGCCGGCTTCCCACTGTTCGCCGGTCGCGAGCCGGTAGTTCGCCTGCGACGCGGACAGCGTCACGAGCGAACCGAGGCCCTCAGCACCCGTCGTGTACTGCGCATACGCGCTGAACGTCGGCGCGACTTCGAACACGAAGCCCGTGCGCCAGCCGACGTTCGCGAAACGCTTGTCGAAGCCCGCGCCGGTCGCCGCCTGCTCGCGGCTGAACGCGATGTGGTCGTAGCGCAGGCCGCTCACCCACGCAAGCCGCGGCAGCACTTCGAGCCGGTTCTCGGCGAACGCCGCGGCCTGCCGCGCCCGCGTGCTGAACTGCGGCACCGTCGGGTCGGAGCTCGTGAACACGCCGGGATCGAAACCGTACGCGGGCACCGTCGATTCGCCGCCGTACGGCGAATTGTTGGTCCCGCTGAACGTGATCTGGCTGAATTCCGTGCCGACGACGAAGCGGTTCGCACGGCCGAACAGCGTACCGTCGAAGCGTGCACTCAGCCGATCGCCGATCTGCCGCTGGTGATGGCCGATGTCGAGATAGTCGCCGCGCGTGACGAGGCCCGTCGCGGCATCGAGCGCATACGATTCCGCATTGCGCCAGTGGCGATTCGACGTCAGGTAGTAGAGCTGGTTGTCGATCGTCACGCCGGCCGTCGGCCGGTAGCTGGCCGACAGGCGCGTCCACTGGTCGTAGTACGAAATCGTCGCATCGCCCACGTTGTAGTTGAGCTTGCGCAGCGACGGATCGAGCACGCCGTTCGGCGCCGGCACGCCATAGTAGGTCGCCGGCATCTGGCGGCCGTAATCGAAGTCGAGCGTCAGCGTGAGCTTCGGGCTCACGTCGAATTTCAGCGCGCCGCCGACGGCCGTCGTATGCGTATCGGCCCGCTCGGCGAGACCGTTCGCGCGCGCATCGCTCGCATGGAAGCGATACGACAGTTGCGGGCCGAGCGCGCCCGTCGTATCGAACGCGGAGAACGGAAGAGCGTGCGGTAGGGAAAGCGTGTATATCTCGGTGTGGATCTGGGCGGTTTTTC
>NZ_JAAGPB010000690.1:0-3732 GCF_017104585.1 Burkholderia sp. Ac-20392 | reverse complement strand
AAAGGGAAGGCCATGAAGCATGAACGGCCTCTAGAGATTACACGTGGAAAGATTTGGTAATGAAAGAATGAGGAGGAAAAATAGAGTGTGTTGCAGCGCTTTGTCAAACACTGTTACATGTTATGTTTCAAGCATAAAACAGCATACGTGATGTTAATTGGTGACTAGAGTTCAGACGTCTGCTCTACCGATCTGCTTCGACATGCGGCGCCGACCATCTGCCGCATGTCGAAGCCCGACGGGTGCTGGTACACGCGCAGCCCGAATTCCGGCAGCACCGCGATCAGGTGATCGAACAGGTCGGACTGGATGGCCTCGTAGTCGACCCACGTCGTCGTGTCGGTGAAGCAGTACAGTTCGAGCGGAATGCCTTCGGCCGTGAGCGGCAGTTGCCGCGCCATGCAGGTCATGTCGCGGCGGATGCGCGGATGGCCTTTCAGGTAGTTCGCGACATACGCGCGGAACGTGCCGAGGTTCGTCAACTGGCGGCGGTTCGCCGCGCAGTCGCCGGCCGCGCCGAGCGTGCCGTTCCATTGCTCGATCGCGTCGACCTTGTCCTCGAGATAATCCTTCAGCAGCGTCAGGCGTTCGAGCCGTTCGATCTCGTCGCTGGACAGAAAGCGCACGCTCGTCGCGTCGACGAACAGCGCGCGCTTGATGCGGCGCCCGCCCGCTTCGGTCATCCCGCGCCAGTTCTGGTAGCTCTCGGTGATCAGCTTCCACGTCGGCACCGTGATGATCGTGTGATCGAAGTTCGCGACCTTGACGGTGTTCAGCGTGATGTCGATGACGGTACCGTCCGCGCCGGCCGACGGCATCGTGATCCAGTCGCCGATCCGCAGCATGTCGTTCGATGACAGCTGCACGCCCGCGACGAGGCCGAGCAGCGTGTCCTTGAAGATCAGCATCAGCACCGCGGACATCGCGCCGATGCCCGACAGCAGCAGGCCGATCTGCTTGCCGGTCGCGTCGCCGATCACGACCAGCGCGGCCGTGATGAACATCACGAGCTTGACGAGCTGCATCGCGCCTTTCAGCGACAGGTGCGGCTGGTCGCGCTGATCGCGCTGGACCATGCGATGCGTGTGTTCGAGCGCGGACAGCGTCGCGCTGACCGTCATCGTCACGAGGAACACGACCAGTGCGAACAGCACCTTGTCGGCGGCCTCGGCGGCCGTCTCGGGGATGCCGGGCACCGCGCCGAGCCCGAGCTTGATCACGACGAACGGGACGATGCGGTTCAGCCATTTGAACGCGCCGAACTCGAACAGCGCGTCGTCGACGCGCGTGGCGGAAAGCCGTGCGAGCCGCGCAACCACGCGGAACAGCAGGAAATGGACGACGGCGGTGACCGCGCCGGCGGCGGCGAGCAGGATGAGGATGCCGACGAGCGGCGCAAACCAGGATTCGTTCAGGGTCATAGGGGCAAACAGGGGCCTTCTCGTGCGTTGAATCGGCGCCGCGGCGCGACGCGCGCCCGGTGACGGGCACATGAAAGGGACCGTGATTGTGCCATCGGGTTCCAGCCACGTTGCCGTGAATGCGGGGTGAGCGGCTCCCGAACCTCCTCACCATTGCGCAGGTCTCCTCTGTAATCGGGTGAGGGCGGGTGATGAAAGCGCGTCACCGCAAGCCGCCGCACGCGCGTGCTGCCGGATGCGTCGCACACCGGCCGGGGATCGGCTCGGCCCTGCTGCGGCGGGCCTTCGCGCTTCAATGCGCGTGACCGGCGATCCATGCAATCATGCGGACGTCGCATGGATCGTCGGTGCGCCGTTCGTCGTTGCGTGCGGCCCGGCGCCGACGGTGAGCGACACGCGCCGCCTTCGCGCACTTGCCATGCGATGCCTGCCCGGCGCACGATGCGCGAGCGACTTCGCGAACCCCGTCACCCCGTATTCACGCATTCCACGCATGCAAGATTCCAACGAAAGCCGCGCGTCAGGCGTGCGGTTGCTGAAAGGCATCCTCCCGATCCGCCGTGGCGGGGCGATCCGCGACATCTTCGCGGGCATGTCGCTCGCATCGATGGACATCCCGCAGGTGCTCGGCTATGCGCGCATCGCCGGCATGCCGGCCGTCACGGGCCTCTACACGGTGTTCCTGCCGCTCGTCGCGTTCGCATGCTTCGGCGCGTCGCGGCATCTGGTGGTGGCCGCCGATTCTGCGACCGCGACGATCTTCGCGAGCCGGCTGTCGTCGATGGCGCCGGCCGGCAGCGCCGAGTACGTCGCGCTGGCCGGCATGGTCGCGCTGCTGACGGCCGCGATGTTGCTGCTCGCGCGCATCTTCAAGCTGGGTTTTCTCGCCGATTTCCTGTCGCGCACGGTGCTGGTCGGCTTTCTCGCCGGCGTCGGCGTGCAGGTGTCGATCGCGATGCTCGGCGACATGCTTGGGCTGGCCGTGCCGTACCCGGCGTCGCGCAGCCTGGCGCAGCTCGACTACGTCGTCACGCATCTCGTTCATACGAACCGGCCGACGTTCGCGCTCGCGGCGCTCGTCGTCGTCGCGATTCTCGCGTGCAAGCGGTTCCTGCCGCGCGTGCCGATGCCGATGATCGCGGTCGCGGGCAGCATCGCGGCCAGCTCCGCGTTCGGATTCGCCGCGCACGGCATCGCGGTGCTCGGGCCGGTCGCCGGCGGGCTGCCGCCGCTGCGCTGGCCGTCCGTCACGTGGCAGCAGTTCCTCGATCTCGTGCCGGTCGCCGCGTCGTGCTTCGTGATGATCATTGCGCAGAGCGCGGCCGCCGCACGCGTGTTCGCGCAGCAGTACGACGAGGAGGTCGACACCAACGCCGACATCCTCGGCCTCGCGGCCGCGAACGCGGCGGCGGCGGTGGGCGGCGCGTTCGTCGTCAACGGCAGCCCGACGCAGACGGCGATGGCCGACGGCGCGGGCGTGCGCAGCCAGATCGGGCACCTCGCGTTCGCGGCCGTGGTGGCGGTGGTCCTGCTGTTCTTCAGCACCTATCTGCAGTACCTGCCGCATGCGGTGCTGGCCGGCATCGTGTTCACGATCGCGCTCGGGCTGATCAACGTGCGCAGCCTCGCCGCGATCCGCAAGGAAAGCCCCGGCGAGTTCACGCTCGCGCTGGTGACGGCGCTGGCCGTCGTGACGGTCGGCGTCGAGCACGGCATCCTGCTGGCCGTCGCGCTGTCGCTGATGCGGCACGTGCGCCACAGTTACCAGCCGCACACGATGGTGCTCGAACCCGTCGAGGGCAACGGACGGTGGCAGCCGGTGCCCGCGCGGCGCGGCGCGATGACGGCGCCGGGGCTGATCGTCTACCGGTTCGGCTCGGACCTGTTCTTCGCGAACGATCATCTGTTTACCGCCGAAGTGACCGAGCTCGTCGATGCAGCGCCGGTGCCGGCGCGCTGGTTCGTCGTCGATGCGGGCGCGATCACCGACATCGACTATTCGGCCGCGCGGACGCTGACCGACCTCGTCAGGATGCTGCAGGCACGCGGGATCGGCGTGCTGTTCGGGCGGGTCAACCGCTACCTGCGCGCGGACATGGATCGTCACCGGATTACGGAAATCGTCGGCGCGTCATGCATCTTCCCGACGCTGCACCAGGCACTGGAAGCCGCCGGCACGACGCCGGCGCCGCAGGAGCCAGGCATCGTGTAGCGGGAAGCGGCGCTAGGCGGCTGCCCGCACGCGCGCGAAGCCGTTGCGCAGATGGCGGGCGAGTTCCGTCGCGGCCGGCGTGCGCTGGCCGCGCGGCAG
>NZ_JAAGPB010000064.1:0-27446 GCF_017104585.1 Burkholderia sp. Ac-20392 | reverse complement strand
GGCGTGAGTGGCGCGCGCGGCGGCGAGCAGCGCGGTGCCGGCCGCGAGGCCGAGTGTCTTGAGCGCGCCTCGGCGCGCATGCCGGTCGGACATGGCTTTTATCTCCCGGAATCGTTTTTGTGGGGGCGTGTCGCGTTGCCGTGCAGTGATGCGGCGTCGCGAATGCGTAGCCAGTCTAGCGGCGCGCGCTCGATACGGAAAATCGCGATATCGGATGGGAGATATTCGAGGGTCTGATGATTGGACGGCTGGGTGGGGGCGGTGCGATCGGTGCGACGACCATTGGTTTGAATACTGCGAGCGGTCTTTTGAGGATCGTCGCGGCGTTGAGGTCCTTTCAGCGGACGGCTCTGGTTTCGGTCGTCGAGTTGATTGGAATATTGATCTGGATGACTGATTATGTGGCGCAGGGAGTAAGGCGGCGGCTTGTATAATCGCCCCCCAACGAATGCACCCACGCTTTACCGAGAGAGAACGTTATCCATGAACTGGGACGATGCCCGCGTTTTTCTGGCAGTTCATCGCACCGGGACGCTGCGCGAAGCCGCGGCCGTGCTCGATGTCGATCAGGCCACCGTGGGGCGACGCCTGACGGCGCTCGAGAAGGCGCTGGGCGCGAAGCTGTTTCTCAAGACGTCGTCCGGCTATGTCGTGACGCAGGTCGGCGAGCATTCGCTGCAGGCCGCGGAAGCGATGGAGCAGGCGGCGAGCGACTTCGAGCGTCGCGTCCACGGTTCGGACGACCGGCTCGAAGGCGAGGTGCGGGTGACGACGACCGATTCCCTCGCGATGGATTTCGTCGTGCCCGCGATACGGTCGTTGCGACGGAAATGCCCCGCGATACACGTGGTTCTGACGACGTCGGTGCAGGTGCTCAACCTGACCCGGCGCGATGCGGATCTCGCGATTCGAACCGTGATGCCGGAAAACCCCGATCTGGTTCGCCGGAAGCTGGCCGAGTGGGAGGTCGGGCTGTTCGCGAGTCGCGAGTATCTGGATGCGCACGGCGATCCCGCGACCGGGGCCGCGTTCGAAGGGCATGACCTGGTCGTCTACCAACCCTCCATCACGTCCAATCAGGGCGACACGCTGTGCGGCGAGTCGATGGAGCGCGGGCGCATCGCTGCGCAAGTGAGTTCGAGCCTGATGCTGGCGACAGCGATCCGGTCGGGGATCGGCATCGGGGAACTGCCGGTGTATATGGCGCAAGAGGATGATTCGCTTGTGCGAATCTGGCCCGACAAGTCGCGAGCCGCGCCGTACCAGGTCTGGCTCGTGTCGCATACGGACCTGAACCGGACGGCGCGCGTTCGGGCCGTCACCGCCGAGATTGCTGCTTCGTTCGACCGCTATCGATAGCGGCCGGGATCTTGCCGGTGCGGGGCCGGGGACTCAACGGGGCTGGGCCTTGCGCATCGACAGCGTGCGTCGCGCGGCATACCAGCGCGGCACGATCGCAACTGCCGCGACGATCGCGAAGAACGGCATGGCCGTCGCGAGCACGTGGCTGCCGGCGCCGAGCAGGCTGCCGGACACGGTGGCCGCGAGCGACGCACTGCCGATCTGGAAGAAGCCGACGAGCCCGGATGCCGTGGCCGCGCGCCCGTGTTCGCTTGCGATGGCGCCCGATACGGCGAGCGACAGCGACGATCCGTTCGACAGGCTGACGACGAACATCGGCAAGACGATCGCGATGACGCCCTTGACGTGCGCCGACTCGCACAGCGCGAATGCGATGCCGCCGGCTACGAAGCAGCCCACGCCGGCCGCGACGATCGCGTCGTAGGACATCCGGTCGAGCATGCGGCGCGAGAGCAGGTTGGCGGAAATGATGCCGGCGGTCAGCGGCAGATAAAGCCAGCCGCTTTGCTGTTCCGACAGGCCGAGGCCGGCGAAGATGAACGGCGATTGCGTCAGGTAGACGAACCACGCGCAATAGATCGCGCAGACGACGAGCGTGTACCGGATGAATGCCCGATCCCCGAGCACGTCGGCGAAGCCGGCCAGCGGCACGGCGCGATGTTGCCCCGGCGTGACGGGCGGCCGCGTTTCCTTCAGAAGAAGCTGGACGAGCACGAGCGCGAGCCCGCCAAATGCGGCGACGAAAATGAAATCGCTCCGCCATCCGAACCACGCCGCCAGATATCCGCCGATTGCGGGGGCGATCGCCGGAGACAGCGACACGAGCGGATACACGATGCTGTAGACCTTCGCCGATGCGTTCTTGTCGCAGGTGTCGGCGATGATCGCGCGACCGATGACGAGGCCGGACGCCGCGCCGAGCGCTTCGAGCACGCGCCAGCCGAGAAAGCTTGTGAAGCCGCTGGCGCTGGCACAGCCGATCGAGCCGGCGATGTACACGAGGATGCCGACCGTCAGCACGGGTTTGCGTCCCCATCGATCGGACAGGGGGCCGTAGAACAGTTGCGCGCAGGCGAGCGCGATCAGGTACGCCGATACCGTCTGCGGCATCTGCCATGCGCCGATCGAAAACTCGTGAGCCATCGACGGCATCGCGGGCAGGTAGATGTCGGACGCGATCAGGCCAAAGGCGCTCAACAGGGAGACGACGAGGATGAGTGAGAAGTTGGACATGTTCGCTGGGTGGTTGAGGCGGAGCGCGTGAGCGCGCGGAGATGACGGCGCGCATCGAGCAGCCCTGAGAAAAGGCCGCGGCGATCATACGGCGTGCGATGCGGTTCGGGAGCGGGCGGAATTGCATCGCTCGAATGCATTTTTGCGGGCAGCGAGGCGGGTGCCGGGGAGGCGTGTGGCGGGCGGCGTCGGGCGTTGTGCGGGACGCCGGTCAAGCAGAATCCTGTGCGGGTGTTGGTGGCGAGCAACGAGGCGTCTCGCCGTCGTTCTTGTTGCGCCGGATGGTCGAGCGATGTTTCGTCGCAGCGTTGCTGTTCGACGCAACGTGCGCGGGCTTGCCGCAATCGATCAACCGTGAAGTAGCCGGGATGCTGCGCCAAGGAGGGGAGCGGCTGCGCGTGGAAGGCGGCCGCTGATGCAGGTTTGCGCGTGGGCCGCCGCTTGCCGGCCAGCCCACGTACGCATCAGGCCATCAGGCCATCAGAACGACACCGTCGTCGTCAGCGTGACGAGCCGCGGCTCGCCAACCGCGACGATCAGGTTGTTGTTGCTCGACGGGTAGTAGGTCTTGTCGAGCAGGTTCTTCACGTTGAGCTGGAAGCGCGTCGGGAACTTGCCGATCGTCGTTTCGTAGGCCGCGAACGCGTCGACGGTCACATAACCGGGCAGCGTGAAGCTGTTCGCGGTGTCCCCCGGGCGTGCACCGACAAGACGTGCGCCGCCGCCAAAGCGCCAGCGGCCAGGCAGGTTCGCGATCGCCGTGTCGTACACCGCGAACAGGCTGCCTGTGTGGCGCGCGACGTTGACGAGCGGTGTGTTGCTGTCGCGATCGTTCGCGTTCGTATAGGCGTAGCTGCCGATCACGCTCAGATGGCGCGTGATCTGCCCCGCGACGTCGAGCTCGATCCCGCGCGAGCGCGCGGTGCCGATCGTCGACGTCAGATCGCCCACCGTGACCGCGACGTTGCGCTTGTCGATCTGGTAGACCGCGAGCGTGCCGGTGATCGCCGGCTTCAGGCTGAACTTCAGCCCGGCCTCGAGCACGCGGCCGTATTCGGGCGCGAGCGGCGCGGCCACGTTCGTGGCGACGTTCGGCTTGAACGAGCGGCTCACGTTCGCATAGGCAGTCAGCGCCGGCGTGAGCGCATATGCGAGCCCGAACTGCGGCAGCCACACGGTGCCGCGCGAGCGGTCGGCGAACGCGAACGGCCGCCCCATCCCCGATTCCTGCTGCCAGTTTTCCCAGCGCAATCCGCCTACCGCCGTGAGCCGGTCGGTGAGCTTCACCGAGTCCTGCACGATCGTCGAATACGCATGCACCACCGAGCGCGAATCGCTCTGCTTCGGGTTGGGCGTGCCGCCCGGCGCGAGCAGGTCGTACACGGGATCGTAAAGATTGAAGCCCTTGGTCGCCTTGCCGCGGATCGTGTCGCCGCGGAAGCTGCGCTGCCGCTCGTATTCGCCGCCGATATAGATCGCGTGGTTCATCCCGGCGAGCGTCACGTTGCCGAGCAGGCCGAGCGTCGCGATCTGGTCGGAATCGTTGCGCCCGAGGTTCGCATCGGACGAGCGCGTCAGTGCGCCGGTCGTGCTGTTGAACGCGGTGGCGCGGGTGATGGTTTGGTCGTAGCGATCGCGGCCCCAGCCGTAGGTCGCACGCACGCGCCACGCATCGGAGAAGCGATGCTCGATGCGTGCGCGCAGCGTTTCCTGGATGCCGTTGCTCTGCGACCATGCTTCTTCATAGCGGCGATAGCGCAGCGCATCGTCGAGCTGGCCGTTCACGAGCACGGTGCCGCGATCGAACGGCGTCGTGTAGTCGACGTACTGGTAGCTGACGTCGATCGACGTGTTCGCGTCGTGCCACGACAGCGCGGGCGCGATCAGCGCGTCGCGCTGGCGGCCGAAGCTGCGCCAGTAGCGGCTCGTGTCGTATTGCCCGGTCAGCCGGAACGCGAGCGTGCCGCCCGCGACCTGGCCCGGCTTGCCGAGCGGGCCCGTGAGGTCGAACGTCGCGCTGCTGCCGCCGTGGCTCGTGCGCGACGCGGAAATCGAGCCGCCGAACGTGTCTTCCGGCTTGCGCGTGACGAGGTTGATCACGCCGCCGGGATCCTGCATCCCGTAGAGCAGCGACGCCGGGCCCTTCAGCACTTCGACGCGGTCGATCGTCGCGAGATAGCTGTGCAGTACCGGCGTGCGCACGCCGTCGACGAGCACGGAGCCGTCGTTGTTCGACCCGAAGCCGCGCTTGATGAACGCGTCGCGCGTGCCGCCGAGCGTGTTGGTCTGGGTGACGCCGCTGATGTTGCCGAGCACGTCGTCGAGCGAGCGCGCCTGCTGGTCCTGCATCACGCTGCTGCTGACCACCGCGACCGATTGCGGAATCTCCTTGATCGAACGGTTGTCGCCGCCCGCGACGCTCGTGGTGCGCGGTTGATAGCCGACCGTCGGATCGGCGGTTGCCGATGCGCTGACGCTGATGGCCGGGAGTTCGCGCGCGGTCGGCGGCGCGGGTGTGGAAGCGGCAGCAGCGGGCTCGGCGTTGCCGCGTTCGGCGGCGGACGCATGCGTGCCGCTCGCGACGCACAGGGTGATCAGGGCAGGCAGGCTCGTGCGCCACGGACGCAGGGTCCGGGCGCGGCAGGGCGTTCGACGGGATGGCATGAATCGATGCAGGACGGAGTACTAAGGATCGTGTCGCGGGCCGCAGCGTTTCGCGGCGACCAGGGGGCGAATAATATATGTAATGAGAATCATTTGCAATTGTAATGAGACGATCGACGGTGCGCGGGCCTCGGTTGCCGGGCCGTCGGTCGTCTGCTACCGTAGCGACCAAAATCAGACGCAGTGAAATTCAATGAGAGAGCCGGGGGCCGCACCATGTCATCTTCCTGTCACGTCGCGTTCAGCGCGACGCTGCACACCGCGCACGACCGTGCGGGTGATGAAGTGATCGCAGCCGTGTTCCGCCATTCGAACGATTAAAGCAACGGAAGCGAATTCGTCCGGCGCAAGCGCCGGGCTTCAATCACTTCAACCACCACGCTAGACGGGAGACCACCCATGAAGAAGATTTCCGCGCCGTTCGCGGCGGCCGCGCTTGCGGCGTGCACGATGCTGGCGGGCGTTCACCAGAGCGCCTGCGCCGCGTCGGACACCGAGCCCGCGATCGACGCGCATTACGGCGCCGTGATCGAGGCCTATACGCAGGACATGGCCGCCGCGAAGACGAAGTACGACGGCAAGCGCCTCGTGTTCGTCGGCGCCGTGATCCGGATGGGCAGCGACCCGGGCGGCACCTATTTCGGCGCGTTGACGAAGGACGGCGAGCAATTCGACACGCATTTCGACGTGGCCGACCAGGATGCGCTGAAGCCGAAATTCCCCGGCGGCGAGATCAAGCCGTTCGTCACGTCGGCGGCGTTCCGCTTCAGTTGCGTGAACGAGGGCTATATCGATGCGCCGGTGCTGCCGGGGTTGAAACTCGCACACTGCCGCCTCGCCAACTGACCGGCGCGCCGCGGCCATCGTGCCGCGGTACCGCCATCCGGCCGCCGCGCGTCACCCGCGCGTGCTTTCACCTTCCAGCCGCCGCACGGCTTCCGCCACTTCGTTCCTGAAGCGCACGAGCGCCGCCTGTTCCGGCGCCGGCGGCTGCACGGCCGCCCACAGCATGTCGACGAGCTGGGTGGCCGTCGCTTCCGTATCGAGCTTGCGGTGCCCGAGGATCGCATCCCACAGCACGTGCTCGATCGGCCCGAACACCATCGAGCGCAGCAGGCTCAGCGGCAGGTCGGTGCGAACCTGCCCGGCCGCCTGGCCGCGCGCGAGCACGTCCATCAGCGGCGCGGTGTAGCGGCGCTGCAGCGCAGTGAGTTCGTCGCTCAGCGCATGCTGCTTCGCGCGGCCTTCCGACAGCACCAGCGCGCACAGGCCCGTGCCGTTCACCAGCATCAGCCGCAGGTGGGTGCGCACGATGAACGCGAACTGCTGCTGCACCGATGCGTCCTGCGGCATCCCTTCCTCGAACGCGGCGATGTTTTCGTCGTACCAATCCGCGATGACCCGTGCGCACAGCTCGCGCTTGCCGCGGAAATAGCTGAACACCGTCGCCTCCGAGACGCCCACGCGCTGCGCGATCTCGGCGGCCGTCGCATGCTCGTAACCTTTTTCGGCGAACACTTCCCGGCCGGCGCGCAGAATGTCCTGTACGCGTTGCTGGGATTTGCGCCCGGCGGGCGCGCGCGACGTGTCGGCGCGGTCGGCTTTGACGGTGACGGTCATGGTGTCGGCGGTAGCGGCTGTCATCTCGCCATGATATCTGAGTGTCACTCAAAAAACTATTGACGCCGAACCCGACGAGGCGCGAAACTGTGCAAAATTTACGCTGTATTGGTCAATGAATCTGAGCATTCATTCGATTTGAGCGAAACTCAGAAATCGGAGAGTGCCACACACTTTCTGGAGACGGAGGAGACATGATCAACCTGCCCGGTGTGCAATTCATGCTCGGTGAAGACATCGAGATGCTGCGCGACGCCGTCGCGACGTTCGCGGCGAAGGAAATCACGCCGCGCGCGGCCGAGGTCGACCGCACCGACCAGTTTCCGATGGATCTGTGGAAGAAGTTCGGCGATCTCGGCGTGCTCGGCATGACGGTGGCCGAGGAATACGGCGGCGCGAACATGGGCTACACCGCGCACATGGTCGCGATGGAAGAGATCTCGCGCGCATCGGCGTCGATCGGCCTGTCGTACGGCGCGCACTCGAACCTGTGCGTGAACCAGATTCACCGCAACGGCACCGAAGCGCAGAAGCAGAAATACCTGCCGAAGCTCGTGTCGGGCGAACACATCGGCGCGCTCGCGATGAGCGAGCCGAACGCCGGCTCCGACGTCGTCAGCATGAAGCTGCGCGCCGACAAGCGCGGCGATCGCTACGTGCTGAACGGCACGAAGATGTGGATCACCAACGGCCCCGATTGCGACACGCTCGTCGTCTACGCGAAGACGGACGTCGAAGCCAACTCGCGCGGCATCACCGCATTCATCGTCGAGAAGGGGATGAAAGGCTTCTCGGTCGCGCAGAAGCTCGACAAGCTCGGCATGCGCGGCTCGCACACGGGCGAGCTGGTGTTCCAGGACGTCGAAGTGCCGGAGGAGAACATCCTCGGCCAACTCAACGGCGGCGTGAAGGTGCTGATGAGCGGCCTCGACTACGAGCGCGCCGTGCTGTCGGGCGGCCCGACGGGCATCATGGCCGCGTGCCTCGACGCGGTGGTGCCGTATATCCACGACCGCAAGCAGTTCGGCCAGTCGATCGGTGAATTCCAGCTGATCCAGGGCAAGGTCGCCGACATGTACACCACGTTCCAGGCATGCCGCGCGTACCTGTACGCGGTCGGCCGCCATCTCGACTCGGCCGGCAGCGACCACATCCGCCAGGTGCGCAAGGACTGCGCGGGCGTGATCCTCTACACGGCCGAGAAGGCGACGTGGATGGCCGGCGAGGCGATCCAGATCCTCGGCGGCAACGGCTACATCAACGAATACCCGGTCGGGCGCCTGTGGCGCGATGCGAAGCTGTACGAGATCGGCGCCGGCACGAGCGAGATCCGCCGGATGCTGATCGGCCGCGAGCTGTTCGCGGAAACGATGTAACGCCCCACGTCACGCGAACGGAGCCCCGTCGATGCCGATCATCGAATCGAAACTGAACCCGCGCTCGGAAGACTTCCGCGCGAATGCCGCCGCGCTCGAGGCGGTCGTCGCCGACCTGCGCGCGAAGATCGAACAGCTCGCGCAAGGCGGCGGCCAGGCCGCGCGCGATAAGCACCTGTCGCGCGGCAAGCTGCTGCCGCGCGACCGCATCGCGCAACTGCTCGATCCGGGCGCGCCGTTCCTCGAGTTCTCGCAGCTCGCGGCGAACGGCATGTACAACGACGACGCGCCGGGCGCGGGCGTCATCACCGGGATCGGCCGGATCGCCGGCCGCGAATGCGTGATCGTGTGCAACGACGCGACGGTCAAGGGCGGCACCTACTACCCGGTTACCGTGAAGAAGCACGTGCGCGCGCAGGAAATCGCCGCGGAAAACCGGCTGCCGTGCGTGTATCTCGTCGATTCGGGCGGCGCGAACCTGCCGAACCAGGACGACGTGTTTCCCGATCGCGACCACTTCGGCCGCATCTTCTTCAATCAGGCGACGATGTCGGCGGCGGGGATTGCGCAGATCGCCGTCGTGATGGGCTCGTGCACGGCGGGCGGCGCGTACGTGCCGGCGATGAGCGACGAGTCGATCATCGTGAAGGAGCAGGGCACGATTTTCCTGGGCGGGCCGCCGCTCGTGAAGGCCGCGACCGGCGAGGAAGTGAGCGCCGAGGATCTCGGCGGCGGCGACGTGCATACGCGCCTGTCCGGCGTGGCCGATCATCTCGCGCAGAACGACGCGCATGCGCTGTCGATCGCGCGCAACATCGTCGATCACCTCGCGCCGAAGATCGCGTCGCCGGTCGCGCTGCGCGAGCCGAAGCCGCCGCGCTACGACGCAAAGAGCCTGTACGGCGTGATTCCGGTCGATACGCGCAAGCCGTTCGACGTGCGCGAGGTGATCGCGCGCATCGTCGACGATTCCGAATTCGACGAATTCAAGGCGCGCTACGGCACGACGCTCGTCACGGGCTTCGCGCACATCTGGGGCCACCCGGTCGGGATCGTCGCGAACAACGGCATCCTGTTCTCCGAATCGGCCGTGAAGGGCGCGCATTTCATCGAGCTGTGCTGCCAGCGCAAGATTCCGCTCGTGTTCCTGCAGAACATCACGGGCTTCATGGTCGGGCGCAAGTACGAGAACGAAGGCATCGCGCGGCACGGCGCGAAGATGGTGACGGCCGTGTCGAACGCGAAGGTGCCGAAGTTCACGGTGATCATCGGCGGCTCGTTCGGCGCCGGCAACTACGGGATGTGCGGCCGTGCCTTCGGCCCGCGCTTCCTGTGGATGTGGCCGAACGCGCGCATCTCGGTGATGGGCGGCGAGCAGGCCGCATCGGTGCTCGCGACGGTGCGTCGCGACGGCATCGAGGCGAAGGGCGGTTCGTGGTCCGCCGAGGAAGAGGATGCGTTCAAGCAGCCGATCCGCGACCAGTACGAGCGCCAGGGCCATCCGTATTACGCGAGCGCGCGGCTGTGGGACGACGGCGTGATCGACCCCGCGCAAACGCGTGACGTGCTCGGGCTCGGCCTCGCCGCGTCGATGAACGCGCCGATCGAAGACACACGCTTCGGCGTGTTCCGCATGTAACGGCCGGGAGGGCTGAACGATGCGATACGAAACGATCAAGGTAAGTGAAGCCGGCCGCGTGGCGACCGTCACGCTCGCGCGTCCCGACGTGCGCAACGCGTTCAACGAGACGACGATCGCCGAGCTGACCACCGCGTTCGAATGGCTCGACGCGCACGAAGGCGTGCGCGCGATCGTGCTCGCCGCGGAAGGCGCGGCATTCTGCGCGGGCGCGGACCTGAACTGGATGAAGAAGATGGCCGGTTACTCGGACGACGAGAACCGTGCCGATGCGCGCAAGCTCGCGCGGATGCTCGAGGCGATCCATCGCTGCGGCAAGCCGGTGATCGCACGCGTGCATGGCGATGCGTATGCGGGCGGCGTGGGCCTGGTGGCGGCGGCCGACATCGCGATCGCTGCCGACGGCGTGAAGTTCTGCCTGTCGGAAGCGCGGCTCGGGCTGATCCCCGCGACGATCGCGCCGTACGTGGTGCGTGCGATGGGCGAGCGCGCGGCGCGCCGCTACTTCACGACGGCCGAGGTGTTCGACAGCGCGCGCGCGGCGTCGCTCGGCTTCATTCACGATGCGGTGCCGGCCGAAGCGCTCGACGAAACGGTTGCGAAGCTGGTCGCGACGCTCGTCGCGAACGGCCCCGACGCGGTGAAGGCGTGCAAGCGGCTCGTCGCCGATGTGGCCGGCCGGCCGCTCGATGCGACGCTGATCGAGCAGACCGCCGACTGGATCGCGCGCACCCGCGCCGGCGCGGAAGCGCGCGAAGGGATCGCGTCCTTCCTCGAAAAGCGCACGCCGTCGTGGCGTGAATGATCGCGCAACGCGCGTGACTACTTCTTTCCGGACGACACCGAAGCCATGTTCGACAAGATTCTGATCGCCAACCGCGGCGAAATCGCGTGCCGCGTCGCCGCGACGTGCAAACGTCTCGGGATCGCGAGCGTCGCCGTCTACTCCGACGCGGACGCGAACGCGAAACACGTGGCCGCATGCGACGAGGCCGTGCACATCGGCGGCTCGGCCGCGGCAGACAGCTACCTGCGCATCGAGCGCATCATCGAAGCCGCGCGCGCCACGGGCGCGCAGGCGATCCACCCCGGCTACGGCTTTCTGTCGGAGAACGAAGATTTCGCGCATGCGTGCGAAGCGGCCGGCATCGTCTTCATCGGGCCGCCGGTCGACGCGATCGCGGCGATGGGGTCGAAGGCCGCCGCGAAGGCGCTGATGCACGCGGCCGCCGTGCCGCTCGTGCCGGGCTATCACGGCGACGACCAGGACGCGGCCAACCTGCATCGCGAAGCCGACGCGATCGGCTATCCGGTGCTGCTGAAGGCCAGCGCGGGCGGCGGCGGCAAGGGGATGCGCGTGGTCGAGCGCTCCGACGATTTCCCGGCGGCGCTCGCGTCGTGCCAGCGCGAAGCCGCGAGCAGCTTCGGCAACGATCGCGTGCTGATCGAGAAATACCTGCAGCGCCCGCGTCACGTCGAGGTGCAGGTGTTCGGCGACACGCACGGCAATACCGTGTACCTGTTCGACCGCGACTGCTCGGTGCAGCGCCGTCACCAGAAGGTGCTGGAAGAAGCGCCGGCGCCGGGGCTGCCCGACGATCTGCGCCGCGCGATGGGCGAAGCGGCCGTCGCGGCTGCGCGCGCGGTTGCCTATGTCGGCGCGGGCACCGTCGAATTCATCATGACGGGCGACGCGTTCTACTTCATGGAAATGAACACGCGCCTGCAGGTCGAGCATCCGGTCACCGAGATGGTCACGGGGCTCGACCTCGTCGAATGGCAACTGCGCGTCGCCTCCGGCGAGCCGCTGCCGCTGAAGCAGGACGAACTGCACGTGCAGGGCCATGCGCTCGAGGCGCGTCTCTATGCGGAGAACCCGGCGCGCGGCTTCCTGCCGTCGACGGGCACGCTGAAGCACCTGCGGCTGCCGGCAGGCGTCGAGTTCGCGATCGGTGCATCGGTGCGCGTCGACAGCGGCGTGCGCGAAGGCGATGCGATCACGCCGTTCTACGATCCGATGATCGCGAAGCTGATCGTCCATGGCGCGGACCGTGCGGAAGCGCTGAGCCTGATGCTGCGCGCATTGCGTGCCTGTGAAGTGGTCGGCCTGCACACGAACGCCGCGTTCCTGCAGCGGATCGTTGCGTGCAAACCGTTCGCGACGGCCGATCTCGACACGGGCCTGATCGAGCGTAACCACGACACGCTGTTCGCGCCGCAGGAGCCGCCGCGCGCGATGCTTGCGCTCGCGTGCGCGGCGCTGTTCGCACGCGAACGCGGCGCGGCCGCGCGGGGTTCATCGCCGTGGGGCGTGCTGCCGGACTGGCGACTGAACGGCGGCTATCGCCGCACGCTCGAATGGCACGCGGCCGAGCGCGAAGCGGACGTGACGGTCACATACGAGGACGACGGCGCGGTTGCGCGCCTCGCGACCGGCGGCGCAGCCGCGCAACCGTTCGCATGGACGCGTGGCGCCACGCCGCTCGATTTCGACGTGACGCTCGGCGGCGTGCGCAGCAGCGGCCGCGTGTATGCGGACGGCGACAACTTCCACGTGTTCACGCAAGGCACGGCGGAGACGTTCGAATGGCGCAACCTGCTCGCGCATGCGGGTGACACGGAGCAGGGCGGTGGCCGCCTGACCGCGCCGATGCCCGGCAAGGTGATCGCGGTGCTGGTCGAACCCGGCCAGAAGGTCGAAGCCGGCACGCCGCTGATCGTGATGGAAGCGATGAAGATGGAGCACACGATCGGCGCGCCGAGCGCGGGCGTCGTCGCGGAAGTGCTGTACGGCGTCGGCGACCAGGTGTCGGATGGCGCGCAGTTGCTGATGATGGCGGAAGGCTGAGCGTCGCCTGTTTCGCTGGTTGCGGGCCGGCCGCTGCGGCTGCCGGCCCGTCAGAGACGCTTCGCGATTCGTTGCTCGACCGGTACTGCAACGGACCTGCTTCGATCGTTCGGCAAAACGAAGCAATGCGAATCTTTCGATTGCATTACGCTTCCCGCTCTCCCTTCCGTCCCGACACGTGCCGCCATCTGCGTGCACGCCGCTCGCCCCCTTGCGCGACACTGTCGTGTAACACGCTGAAATTAGCATCTCGCCGTCGACATGACCGGTGCGCACCCGCGCCTGTGTCAAGTCATCACATTCACGGAGAGACGTTATGCGAAACTCGGCCCTACGGCCCGTCGCGGTCGTTGGTCTGATCGCGCTGACCGCACTCCTCGGCGCCTGCAACGACGACCTGACCGCACCCGCCGCACCCGTCGCGCAGCAGAAGGCCGCCTGCGGCGGCGGCGTGGTCGCCACCGCGCAGATGCACTGTCCGCCCGGATTCACCGCACCTGCTTCCTCGCCCGCTTCCTGATCCCGGCCGTTTCCACCAGAAATCCAATCAAGAGCAACCAGCATGGCCACCCATTCGCGACGCGATTTTCTGAAGTTCTCCGCCGGCCTCGCCGGCGCGACCGCCGCCACCGCACTGCTGCCCGAATCGATCCGCAAGGCGCTGGCGATCGAGCCGAATTCCGTGACGGGCACGATCCAGGATGTCCAGCACATCGTCGTGTTCATGCAGGAAAACCGCTCGTTCGACCACTACCTCGGTCACCTGAGCGGCGTGCGCGGCTACAACGACCGCTTCCCGGTCACGCTGCCGAACGGCAAGCCGGTGTGGTTCCAGCCGCGGCAGGAGGACAAGACGAGCGTGATCGCGCCGTTCCGCTACGACACGACCAACCCGGGCGTCAACGCGCAGTGCATCGGCGGCCTGCCGCATACGTGGGCGACGACGCACGGCGCGATCGACAACGGTCGCGCGGATCAATGGGCGGTGCAGAAGTCGAACATGACGATGGGCTACCACGTCCGCGACGACATCCCGTTCCATTACGCGCTCGCGGATGCGTTCACCGTGTGCGACAACTACTTCTGCTCGATTCCGGGCAACACGCACCCGAACCGCATGTACCTGATGACGGGCATGGTCGACCCGCTCGGCACGGGCGGCGGCCCGCTGCTCGACAACACCGACTACATCGACAACCAGTTCGACAAGATCCAGTTGCCGCCCTTCAGCTGGACGACGTATCCGGAGCGCCTCGAGAAAGCGGGCATCTCGTGGCAGATCTACCAGCAGGGCACCGGGTTCGACAACTTCACCGGCAACTACGGCACGAACATGCTCGCGTGCTTCAACAACTTCGTGAATGCGCCGGCCGGCTCGTCGCTGCAGACGCGCGGGATGAGCACGCGCCCGATCACGCAGCTGAAGGCCGACGTGCAGGCGAACGCGCTGCCGCAGGTGTCGTGGCTGCTGCCGCCCGCCGCGTATTCGGAGCATCCGAAGTTCACGCCGCTGTACGGCGCGTACTACCTGTCGACGATTCTCGATGCGCTGACGTCGAATCCGGAGGTCTGGAGCAAGACCGTCCTGCTGATCATGTACGACGAGAACGACGGCTTCTTCGATCACGTCGTGCCGCCGTCGGCGCCGACGCTGCCGGGTTCCGGCATGAGCACCGTGGATGTGTCGCTCGAGCGGCACAACGTCGTGACGTCGACGCAGACGGGCACGTACACGGCCGACAACCTGCCGTACGGCCTCGGGCCGCGCGTGCCGATGTTCGTGGTTTCGCCGTGGTCGAAGGGCGGCTTCGTCTGCTCGCAGGTCTTCGATCACACGTCGGTGCTGCAATTCATCGAGAAGCGCTTCGGCGTGATGGAAACGAACATCTCGCCGTGGCGCCGCGCGATCTGCGGCGATTTGACGTCGGCGCTCGACTTCTCGAAATCGGATGCCACGCTGCCGACCCTGCCGAGCACGCAGGCATACGTCGCGCAGGCGGACCTGCAGTGCTCGCGCGCGTCGTCGCAGACCGCGCCGGCCAGCACCGCGCAGCAGGTCGTGACGGCGCAGGAGGCCGGCACGCGGCCGGCGCGCGCGCTGCCGTACGAACTGCACGTGACGGGCCAGCTCCAGGCGCAGGGCTACGCGCTGACGTTCGCGAATACCGGCACGCAGGGCGCGCACTTCTGGGCCTATACGGGTGACGCGACCGCGATGCCGCGCCGCTATACGGTCGAAGCGGGCAAGCAACTGACCGATACGTGGGCGCTCGACGCGAACGGCAACTACCTGGTGAGCGTGTGGGGGCCGAACGGCTATTTCCGGCGCTTCGCGGGATCGGCCGCGGCCGATGCCGGCGCGAAGCCTGAAATCACGCCGTGCTACGACACCGCCAACGGCGACGTGTACGTGACGATCGCCAACGCGGGCACCGGCCCGCTCACGGTCACGGCGACCGATGTCGCGTACGGCGGCGCACCGCGCACGCTGACGGTTCCGGCGGGGCAGCGCGTCGAAGCGCACTGGGATCTGTCGTGCAACAGCCACTGGTACGACCTGCAGTTCGCGGTGGCGGGGAACGCCGGATGGACGCGCCGTATCGCGGGGCACGTCGAAACCGGCAAGGCCAGCCTTACCGACCCGGCTGCCGTGGCGCCGACGATGACGGCGATCTGACGTTGGCCCACGTGCGCCGGCCGGTTGCGCCCGGCCGGCGCACGCGTTTGCAACGTCGAGGTTGAACCGCCGGCGTCAGCGCAGCACCCCGTCGTCGTGCGCCATCATCAGCGCCCGCATCGCGGACCACATCCCGTAGTAGTGCACGATATGGCTGTCCGCGCGGCGAAACAGCCAGGGCGTGTTGAAGCTGACGAGATCGGCCACGCCTTCGCCTTGCAATTGTCCGTCGCGCTCCATCGCGCGAATGAAATGCAGCTGGTCGCCGTCGCTCGCATAGACGCTCGACCGGTCGTGCAGCGCGGAGATCGTCGTCATCAGGTCGCGCAGCATCGCGTCGTTGCGTTCGGTGCGCCGGAACGCCATCACGCCGGAGTTGAAAGCCCACTGGCCGATATCCTGCGCGAGCAGCCAGTCGCGGCCTTCGAGCAGCGGCTCCAGTGCTTTCTGCTGGTCGGCGATCAGCACGTCGGCATCGAGCCACACGACCCATTCATGATGCTGCAGGTACGCATGCAGCAGCCACGGCTTGAACCAGTTACCCGTCGCGTTCAGCTCGATCTCGGCGGGAATGTCGCGATGCACGTAGAGCGTGTAGCCGTGTGCGTCGCAGTAGCGCCGGAAATTCCGTTCGGCCACGCGTGCGTAGCTGCCGATGTTCGGCGTGTACAGCATCATCAGCGCGATCGGGCGACCGGGGTTGAACGTGCTGCGCTCGGCGGCCTCGTCCGGTGCGGCGGTGTCGTGATCGAACGAGAACATCGGCCGGCCGGCGGCGCGGCAGCGGTTGATGTACGCCACGAGCGTGTCGCGAAAACGCGGCGTCGCGCCTTTCCGTTCGGGTTCGTGCGGCGTGTCGTCGATGCTGATCGCGAACGTCGGTTCGCGGCTCCACATCGGATCGAGGTGGGGGCCGCACGGCATGACGGCATACAACCCGTCGATCGGTGCCACGTAGCGACGCGTGTCGAGTCCGGCGAACAGCGCGGCTTCCGAGGTCAGCTTCGGCTCGCTGCCGAGCTTGCAGCGCTGCACGAGCTGCATCACGATCGCGCGCACCTCCGCCGTGTTGCGCCAGATCTGCACGTCGACCTGCGGCAGCGGAGGCGCGAACGCGTCGACGAACAGCATGTCGCGGCCGCTCATCAGGCGGTCGAGCGCGACGGGCTCGATGATCGCCGCGTCTTCGCTGAGCAGCAGCACGAGCTCGTCGGGTTGCGCGCCGCGCAGCACATGGAGCAGGGATTCGTAGCGATACAGCGGCCGCAACGGCAGCGCCTGCGGCATCGCGGACGCATCGACGATTTCGTGGCGATATCCGTGCGCCTGCGCGTACCGCCGGTGATTCTCGAGGCTGGCGGGCGCGACCTGGCCGAAGTGGCTGATGACGATCATTGCGCGCCCTGAAGGTCCGGCAGCGGGCGCCGCAGTCGCTCGCGAACGCTGTCCATGCTCCAGAGTCCGAGACAGCGGTCGGACATCGGCACCGTGCCGATATCGGGCCCGTAGATGATGGATTCGTTGCTGCCTTCGACCAGCAGCGTCAGCGGCGGATCGAGATCGAACGGCGCCATCTCGAGGTTGATCGGCGTCCACTGGCCGGTCGCGATGTTCGCGTTGCGCGGATAGCTGCGGTAGATGAAGGTCGTGGTCAGCAGGTAGCGCGCTTTCGTCGCGGAGAACCGCTCGAAGGCGCGGAACACATCCGCATGGGAAAAATGAAACAGGCAGTCGCGGCACAGGATCAGGTCGGCGTCCGGCAGCGGATCCCGGAGCAGGTCGAGATGCACGAAACGACGGCTCGGCGTCGTCCACGTCGCCTGGTTGGCCGTCACGAGGGTCTGCACGATATCCGCGCCGATGTAGTCGATGCCGTCGAGGTCGACATGGCGCATCCAGTTGAAATCGCCGCACGGCGCGTCGAGCATGGAGCGCACCCCGAAGCGACCCAGCAGCCCGGGCAGCTCGCGAATGATCTGCGCGGTGTTTTTCAGCTCCGAACCCCACCCGGACACGCTTTCCTGCGAGTGCCAGCCTTTTTCGTCGTGGATCTTCTGGAAGACTTGCGCGGCATTGTGTTCCATTTCGTCAGCCCTTCTTTTGATCGTGGCGCGGCAAGCCCGTCTGCCGCCCGTTCTAATGCCCGAACAACCCGGCCCACTGGCGTAGGGTGGCACGAGTATCGCACAGCGATCTGGCCGATTTGCGCGGCCGGCCCGCGCGCTGACCATCCCTGACAGTATGCGGCGGGCGCTCCGCTAGAATGCCGGGTTGCCGCCGGCGAGCGCTGCTTGACGCAGGCGGCGCTTCGCGCGCTACACTGCGTCCATTCCATCCCCATCCAACCTTCCATCCCGCCGACGATGACGTCCCCTGTCCTGAACGGCCTGCGCATCGGTATCACGATCGGACTGCGTGCCCCCGACGAAAGCCTGTGGATCAACGGCATCAAGCAGAACGCGCTGTTTCTCGCGAAGCTGCTGATGGCGTCGCCGCACGGCTACCGCGTGACGCTGGTCAATACCACCGATGTGCCGCTTACCGACGCGCTGCCGTGGGATCGCAACGTGTACGACACGCGCCCGTTCGCCGACATGAAGGATTCGCTCGACGTGGTGATCGAGCTCGGCGGGCAGATCGACGGCGAGCAGACGGCGTACCTGAAGTCGCGCGGCGCGAAGCTCGTCAGCTACTGCTGCGGCGTCGAGTACATCAACGCGATGGAATCGATGCTGTTCGGCCGCCGGATGTGGGATTCGCTGTTCATCAACCGCGGCTACGACGAGGTGTGGGCGATTCCGCAGATCGCGCCGTCGTCGCTGCCGTTCCTGCAGTCGCTGCGCCGCTGCCCGGGGCGCGTCGTGCCGTTCGTGTGGGACCCGATGTTCCTGAGCGCGCGCGCGGCGTCGCTGCCCGGGAATGGCGAATACCGGCCGCGCAGCGAGCCCGACAAGCGGCTGACCGTGATGGAGCCGAATCACAACGTCGTGAAGTTCTGCGTGTATCCGATGCTGATCATCGACGAAGCGTATCGCCGCGATCCCGACGCGATCTGCTTCGCGCACGTGACGAATGCCGATCGTCTCGCGCACGACAGCCCCGAGTTCGTGATGCTGATGAACTACCTCGACATCGTGCGCGCGGGCAAGGCGAGTTTCGTCGGACGCTTCGATACGCCGCTGTTCCTGGCCGACCTGACCGATATCGTCGTGTCGCACCAATGGTCGAACCCGCTCAACTATTTCTATTTCGACGTGTGCTGGCAGGGCTATCCGCTCGTGCACAATGCGAGCCTCGCGCCCGATCTCGGCTACTACTATCCGGACAACGACGTGCAGCAGGGCGCCGATGCGCTGCTGCGCGCGCTGCATACGCACGATGACGACTGGGAAGCGTACACGCGGCGCCAGCGCGAGATCCTCGGCCGCTATACGTCGGCGAATCCGGCGCTCGTCGCCGAATACGACGCGCTGCTCGCGAACCTGGTCGGTGCATCGGCCGCATAAGGTCCGATTTTTCGCGCGGCGCATACCGTTGCGCCGAATCCCGCCATCGGGATTGTCCCGCCCTAATGTCTGACGAAATAATGCCGTTAAAAAAGAAACCGCCGAACCCGATCGGTTCGACGGTTTTTTGAAGGCACGAATTTGACGGCTCCGAGGGAAGTCCGTCGGAAATCATTTTAAAGGTTAACAAGTCTTGAAGATTGTTAAACATGTTTCAATCGATAATCTTCATATGAATTAACTTGATATTACCGATTCGAGGTGGTTTGATTCCAGTTTGGATATTTAATAATTCGTTTGAAACGATAATATTGAATGCTGCGATGATCGAATGACGTGCGGCAGCCGATTTTCGGCGCAGAGCAAACCGGGCGACCGGCCTCCGTGGCGGGCCTGGCAGCGAGCGCAGGCAGTGCTTCACGGGCCGGTATTTATCTGATTAATCGAGAATTTCCTGATTTTCGGGTCCCGTAAATTGCGGGAGAATTGAGTCGGGCAAGGTTGTTTAGACGAGAATAATAAACGGCATCCGGATCGGGGTTCCGTAATTTGCGTTAGTGTGACCTGTCGCACAGTCGGCATCGCGCGTACATGGTGTATTTCCAGTAACTGAATATCGTTGAAAAATATCGAATTTGACGGCGCGCCGAAGCGAAAAGTACGCTCCCGGAAAAGATCGACATAACAGGATGGGCCGGGTAGGCGGCGGAGCGCGTCATGGTCGGCGTGCTCCGCATGTTTCTTCAGGTCGAGCCGCGATCGGCGGCTCGCCATTTGCCGGAGCGCCGGATGAATGCGGTCGAAGCTCGCCTGGAGGCGAATCGGGAAGCGAATCGAGACGAAATCGATCTCGTGTTCGGCGCCCCCGACGATCATCCCGACCTCGCGTCGGTACGCAGTTTCGTGGAAAGCCGGCTCGGGTTCGCGCAAGAGCCCGTGTGCCGGGCCGACCTGTCGGGCGGTGTGCTGTACCAGGAATGCCTGGCGCGATTGCGGTGGGGCGAGCGCGATGCGCTGCCGCCGATCGCGTTCCTGCCGCGCCTCGAGGCGCTCGGGTTGATGCGGTGGTTCGACCGGCTCGTGGTCGGCCGGACGATCGACGCGCTGCGCGCCGATCCGGCTGCCGTCTTCGGTTGCAATGTGGCGGCGGCAAGCGCGGTGGTCGACGACGCGTGGCTGGCCATCTTCAGGCGGCTCGAGCGCGAGCCGTCGGTCGCGGCGCGGCTGGTGGTCGAGATCACGGAGACGGGGCCGCTGAATCCCGTCGCGGGGCGATCGTTCGTGAACCGCTTCCGGCAAGCCGGGTGCCGCATCGCGATCGACGATTTCGGGGTCGGATTTAGCGCGTTGAACAACCTGGTGGTCGGCAATCCCGACATCGTGAAGCTCGACCGGTCGATCCTGTCGTTGATCAAGCGCAACGCGATCGGGCGCTACCAGTTCCGCCGGCTGATCGCGTTCGCGCATGAAGGTGCGCGACACGTCGTCGTCGAAGGCGTGGAGAGCGAGGTCGACCGTCAGATCATCGTGGATGCCGGCGTCGCCTGGGCGCAGGGCATCCGTTTTTCATGGCGGTCGCCGGCCGCCGCGTGACGGCGCGGGAACAGGCGAGGTGGCGTGCATGATGCACGCCGATGTCGGGCGTGATCGGCGCGTGGCCGGGACGAATCGCAAAGGGGCGTGAGCATGGCAGGGACGAAGGCCGGAGGCGGAACGGGCACGCAGGCGGCCGGTGCGCGCGACCTCGTCGCGATCGCCGAGCTGGCCGACATGCTGTGGCAACTGGGCGCCGAATCGACCGATGTGCCGATCGACGTCGCGCCGTATCTCGACGGCCTGAAAGCCATTGCGCGTCGCATTCAGCGCATGAAGCCGCTTGACGCGGGCGGCCGCGAGCTGGCGGCGCGGCACTATTACGCGGGCGTCATCGCGGGTGCGTGCGGCGACGATTCGGCCATCGCGCGGGGCGTATCCGACAGCCTCGTCAAGCAATCCGGCGGCGCCGGCCGGCTGGTAGCACATTGCTTCGCGGTGCTCGCGCGGATGGGGCGGCGGCATGGCCGTACGTTCGCCGCACAGAGCGGCGATCGGGTGCTGGTCTAGCGGCTGTTCACGCCGGTCACGGGCCCTGGCACAGCGCGAGACGCGCGGCCCGCATCGACATCATCCGCACGTAGCGGCCCCGATCCGCATCCAGTCGATCAATCCTTCCCGAATCCGCCGAGCACGAGCGCCATCGCGCGGTCGACCGCGTCGTCCCATTGCCCGACGTGCGCGGCGCGCACGATCCGGATGCCCGGATAGAGCGCGGTGCGCGAGCCGGTTTCCCAGCGCGCGTCGGCCTTCGGGCTGAGCAGCAGGACGGCCGGCACGCCGAGTGCGCCGGCGAGGTGGATGTGCGCGGTGCAGGTGGTCACCACGGCATCCAGCGAGAGCATCAGCGCCGCCAGGTCGCTGAAATCGCCGAGCGCTTGATGCGGGAACGTCACCGGCAGGTCCGATTGCTCGGACTGTGCGGACAGGTCGCGGTTGATGCAGTACGCGGCGTGGCCGTGCATCCGCGTCAGCGGCGCGAAGTCGCGCAGGCTGGCCGCGCGATGAAAGCGTGCGTCGCTTTCGTCGCGACCGCGCCAGTTGAGCCCGATGCGGCGCGTGCCGGCGGGATGGCCGTCGTGCCGCACGCGCTCGCGCCACGCGGCCGCGTGCTCGGGCGGGCACGACAGGTACGCGGCGGCCGATCCCTTGGGCGCCGGTGCATAGCCGAACCGTGCGGCGAGCACCAGGAACGAACACCAGTAGTCGTGCGCGATCTGCGATGTGTCGACCCACGCGCCGTGCGCACCGATGAATTCGATGTGCGGGAACGTGTGACGCAGCAGGCCCGTCAGCGCGTCGGGAACGACGACGGTCACGCTCGTGCAGCCGAGCGTATCGAGCGCATGCAGGTAGCGCGCGTACTGGAGCGGGTCGCCGATGCCGCCGTAGCTGAGCACCAGCAGCCGCTTGCCCTGCAGCGGCTGGCCCTGGTAGAGCCGCTCCGTCGGCAGCCCGAACTGCGCGGCCGTCAGGACGTTTTCGCTGGCGATGGTCGCGTGGGCGGCCTCGTCGCGCCGGCCGGCGCGCAACAGCAGCGCCGAACGCGCGAGTTCGATGCGTCCGCGCGTCGTGTCAGGGAGCACGTCCGGATCGCCGAAACGTTCGAGCGCCGCGAGCCCGGCGTCGGGCGCACCGGCGAAGCCGTAGCACGACGCGAGTTGCAGCGCGATCGCATCGTCGTCGAGCCCGCGGTCGCGCGCGCGGTGCCAGCGGTCGATCGCATGCCCCCACTCGCAGCGCGACTCATGGTCGAGCGCGCGGTTCCAGTGCGTTTCGGGCGCGTCGGTGTCGGCTGCGGTTGTCGTTGCCGAGTGCGCCGTATCGTGTTCCGCTGCCGCATCGACGGCGAGCGGATCGCCCGAAATGAACAGCTTCCGCCGGTCCCAGCGCGGGTTCGGCACACACAACATGTTCAGGCCATCGATCCGGTAGAACGTATAGTCGAGGCCGGCAAAGGTGGCGATGATCGGTGCCTCGCCGACTTTCCAGTATTCGACCCAGCACCACGGCAGATGCGTCTCGATCAGCCGGCGCGCGCCGCGCAGCGCGTCGATCTCCATCCCTTCGATGTCGAGCTTCAGGAAATCCAGCCTTGGCAGGCCGAGCGAGTCGAGCCTGACGACCGGTGTCGGCGTGCCGCCTTCTGCTTGCGCGTCGACGAGCGAGACCTGACCGAAGTCGGCGTCCTGCCCGTAATCGACGTCGGGTACCTTCATCGTGCCGTTGGCGCTGGCGAGCCCCATGTTCAGCAGATGGAGGTTGTCGAGCTGGTTGAGCGCGACGGTGCCGCCGAGCGCATGGAACAGCGTACGCTGCGGCTCGAACGCGTACACGCACCCGCCGCGCGCGCGCAGCCGGTGGGCGATCGGCACGCACACGAGCCCCGCATTCGCACCGCCGTCCACCGCGATCGCATCGTCCGGCAACTGGTCGATCACGTGCAGGATCGTGTCGAGCTCGCCCTGGATATGCGGCCGCCCGGTCTTGATCAGCGCCTCGGCCTGAAACGCGCAGTGCCGGTTGATGACGAACGGACCGTGAATCGAATCGATCACGACGAAATTGCGGACGATCTGATTCATGGGCGGTAGCGTGGACGAATGGGGTCAGCCGAGCGCGCGGCCGGCGAACAGCTGCCGGATCTGCGCGGAATACGCGTGGACGTTGTGCTCGGCGAGCGTGTCGACCTGGTGCAGGCAGCGGCGGGCCGCGGCCGCATAGTCGTCGAGCCGCCCGTCGTGCGTCTGCGCGGCGGTCGCGATCGCACGCGCCGCATCGAAGATCTCGAAGTCCGGGTAGTAGTAGCCGACGTCGCGCAGGAACGGCGAGTTGTGCACGAGCGGGTAGTTGCCGTACAGCGCGTCGTACAGCAGGTAGTTGAGGCCGTTTTCCCAGTGATGGGACACGACGATGTCGGTGTGATGCGCGGCCCATGCGACGAACGGCGCGCGCACGTCGGCGGTGGCCTTGCCGTCGCGCACCATCTCGAGCCCGAGCGCGAGATGCTTGAAGGCGACGTTCTCCTTCTTGTCGAACGTGTTGGTCATGAACACGTGCTCGACGAGCTCCGGATGCTCGACGTAGCACGCGTTGGCGGCGAGCATCGGCACGATCGAACTCTTTACGACGTTCAGGTTCGGCTCGAAGAACGCGATGCGCTTCGCGACGCCGTGGTTGCGATAGCCGAAGCGCGCCTTCAGTTCAGGATCGGCGTCGAGGCTGCGCTCGATGAAATACGGCGACCAGATGTGCGGCAGCTCGATCACCGGCGCGCGATAGACGGCCTGGAAATAGGCCGCGCACGTATGCATGTGCTGCGGGTTGGTCCAGATCTCGTCGAACTGCACGCGGTTCGGGTTCGGCCGCCACGGGTTCTTCTCGAAGTTGATCGTCTCGACGGCGATCACGTAGTCGTTGCCGAAGCGGTACGACACGCATTTGCCGCCGCGCCGGCGCACGGCCTCCGTGTGGGTCGAATCGATGAACGCGTTCATCTCGATCAGCAGGTCGGTCTGGTGGACGACGGCGGACAGCGGCCGCAGCGCGTCGCCGAACGCGTCCATCATCAGCGCTTGCGGATAGTCGGTGATGCCGTCGTCGTGCGCGAGCCAGACCTCGCCGATCAACGGCGACTGTTTCAGCAGCATATACAGGTACACGCAGTGCTGGTTCGCGCCGTTGTACCAGATCGACTGCGTCGCGTCGCGCTGCACGTTCATCGTTATCGCGACATTGAGTTTCATCGGATCGGCTCCGTGGGGGCGGGCGGCGCGCGGTTTATTGCGCGAAATTCTGCGACTGGCGCGGCACGTAGCCCGTCAGGTGCCAGCGGCCGTCGTCTTCGAGGCGGAAGCTCAGCTTCTCGTAGACCGTCGCGCCGCTCGTCAGCGTCGTGGTGTAGTCGACGTTCGCGTAGAGCCCGTCGGGCGTCGTCGCCGCGTTCGTGTAGCGGATCCGCGTGATCTGCGCCCAGCCGCGACGGCTGACCGTGCCGACCGACTGGCGTGCATGCTGCATGTCGGCCGCGAACTGGTCCTGCTTGATGCGCGCCTTCACGAACGGGGCCGCGTCGGTCCATACCGCGCCGTACTGGCCGGCATCGAGCTGCTTGAACACCGCATCCGAGTCGCGGAGCAGCGCGTCGGCCGATTCGCCGGACGATTGCGCGTGCGCGCCGATTGCGATCGAAGCGACGGCGCAGCCGATCAGCCATTTTGCGCGGGTGAGGGTCGGGCGTGCGTTCATGTCGGAGTCCGGAAAGGGCGGCGCGTTACGCGTCGCGATAGAGGGTGGCGATCGCGTCCGTATAGGCGGCGACGTTCTCGGGGTTGTAGATGCTGACGGAGCTGAGCACGTGCTTCGACTGCTCGCGGTACGCCTCCAAGTTCGCGTCATGCTCGGCGAACGCCTTCAGCAGCGCGCGGCCGCCGGCCTGGCAGTCGAAGTCCGGATAGAAATACCCGGCCTTGCCGAGGAACGGCGAGTTGTGGATCAGCGGGTAGTCGCCGTACAGCAGCTCGTAGTACAGGTAGTTCTGAGCGTTTTCCCACGTGTGCGACACCACTGCATCGCCGTATGCGGCCATGAACTCGTACACCGCGTAGCGGCTTTCGAACGTCGTGATCCCGTGGTTCACGATGTCGAGACTCTTCGCGAAATGGACGAACGTCGCATGTTCCTTCAGGTGCAGCGTGTTGCACACGCGCACGAACTCGAGGAACTCCGGTTTCGCGCGATACGCTTCCTCGGCCACCAGCATCGGGATGACGCTCGTCTTCACCATGCAGATGTTCGGCTCGAACATCGTCACGCGCCAGCGCGGCTTGCCGGGCTCATAGCCGAACGACAGCCCGGCGCCGAGCGTCGCGCGCGCCTTGTCGAACAGCATCGGGTGCCAGATGTGCGGGACGATCGTGACGGGCGCGCGCAGGCCCGTCTGGTAATAGTGCAGGCACGAGCGCTCGAATTCGGGAATCGTCCACACGGCGTCGTACGGCGCGCCCGAGAACAGGAAACCCGACGGCTTGTTGAACATCGCGCGTTCGATGTCGATCACGTAATCGTTGCCAACGCGCATCGTGACGACCTTGCCACCGCGCTCGCGGAACGTGCGCAGGTAGTCGGCACCGAACTGCGCGCTCATTTCGATCAGCACGTCGCAGCGCTGCAGCGCTTCGTCCATCGACAGCAGCGGCACGTCCCATTCGCCGAGCATCATCTGCGGATCGGCGACCTGTTCGCCGCCGTTCACCATCACGGCTTCCGCGACGAGCGGCGACTGGCGCAGCAGCAGGATCAGCAGCAGGCAGTTCTGGAAGATGCCGTTTTCCCACAGCGACTGACCGGCGCCGCGCACGAACAGCGACACGCCGACGACGAGACGCTTGCCCTCGCCGGGCGCTTGACGGGCATTGGAGTCCGACATGCGTATTCTCCGGTTCAGGCGACCAGACGCGAGACAAACGCGTCGAGGTTCGCGGGGTTGTCGATCGAGACCGATTGCAGCAGCCGGTCGGCCTTCGCGCGGTAGTCGTCGAGGCGTTCGTCGTGATGGAGCCACGCATCGAGCAGCGCCCGGCCGCCCGCGGCGGAATCGAAGTCCGGGTAGTAGTAACCGGCGTCGCCGATCAGCGTCGAGTTGTGGATCAGCGGGTAGCCGCCGTACAGCACGTCGTAATACAGGTAGTTCTGCCCGTTTTCCCAGTGGTGCGACACGACCGCGTCCGCATGGCGCGCCATGAAACCCGGCAGGTCGAGGCGCGGCTCGAAGGTGGCCTTGTGCTGGCGCACGAGATCGAGGCTGTTCGCGAAGTGCACGAAGGTCGGATGCTCCTTCATGTGCAGCGCGTTCACGACGAACATGTGCTGCACCGCGTCCGGGCGCGCGCGGTAGAACTCGTCGCACGCGAGCATCGGGTAATGGCAGGACTTGGCGACCGAGATGTTCGGTTCGAGCATCGCCAGGTGCCACGGGCGGCGGCCCGGCCGGTAGCCGAACGTCGCGCCTTCCGCGGCGAGCGCGGCGATGCGGCGCTCGAGGAAGTACGGCGACCAGATGTGCGGCATCAGGTGGACCGGCGCGCGCAGGATGGTCTGCAGCATCGGCGCGGCCGTCTTGTCGTATTGCGGCAGCAGCCACACTTCGTCGAACGGCGCGCCATTGAAGATGTGCCCCGACGGTTTGCCGAAGATCGGGGTTTCGCACAGGCCGGCGTATACGTGCCCGCAGAAGAACGCGGCGATTTTCTTGCCGAGCGCCTTCATGTGCCTGAGCCATTCCACCGGGAGCTGCGCGCCCATTTCGATCACGACGTCGAGTTCGTGCGTGACGTCGGCGGGTTTCACGAGCGGGATGTCGAGGCCGTCGAGTTCGAGGCCGGCCGGCAGGGCGTTGGCGTCGCCGCCGTTCAGGAAGTAGACGGGGCCGACGCGATCCGAGCGCTTGAGCATCATCGCGAGGAACGCGATGTTCTGGTGTATGCCGTTTTCCCAGATCGCCTGGCCGTCGCGCGCAAACAGCGAGATGCCGACCGCCGGTCGTTGCTTGCGGGTGCCGCCCGAGGCGGCTTCATTGATGTCCGTCACCGGTTGGTTTCCTCTGCGGCGTCGTGCGTCCGGGCATCGCGTCGAGCGTCTGGCCTGGAAGCGGCGCGCCGTGGATTGTCATGGTTGCATGTGCGCCGGCGCGCCGCGGCGGGCGAATCGGGCGACCTGGTTCGCGAGGGCGGCAGCCGGTTTCCGGCGTGTCGTCGGGCACGCCTGGCACGGCGTGCGATTCGGGCAGGCTGCCCCGGCGACTGTCTGCGGCGATTGTGGCACGGAAACCACCGGTTTTGGCGGGACGTGACGAACTTTGACATAGCCGGCGGCCAATGGAAACGGGCGCCGGCGAAGCGGCGCCCGGCGGTCCGGCGGCGGTCGGGTG
>NZ_JAAGPB010000689.1:0-234 GCF_017104585.1 Burkholderia sp. Ac-20392 | reverse complement strand
AGTACGAGACACACACAGAACGCTACAGGACGAGACACTTAGAGGTTATCGAGTATACAGGAGAATACGAGAATGACATAGAGTTTGTACGACAGATCGGTGGCAGCATTGCTATGGAGATGTTGGCAGGACCAGTATATGTATCAGTGAAACTATTGCAATTGTTTTTTATTATTCTGTGTGAAAATCGACATATTAAACCTTTCTTCTAATTCTTTTTCTTTTTTTTTTTTA
>NZ_JAAGPB010000688.1:0-3303 GCF_017104585.1 Burkholderia sp. Ac-20392 | reverse complement strand
AGCGCGTCGCGCGGGCGGCGTACCGTTGCGGGGACAGCACAGGCCGGGCGGTGGTCCGCCTCCTGTTTCCCGTTTAACTGCACGCGCGGAATGCGCATGCGAGCACCGAACGCGGCGCATACGATAGCACAGCGATTCCCCCGCGCGAACCGCCGCGCCCGGCTTCCGGCCACGCGCGCCGGCCATCCGGAACCGGGCCCTGCGGCCCGTTCCGCCTTGACGCTCCTCGCACCGCCGCCTACACTCGCACGCGTTTTGGTGCTCGCGCGCGCCGCTCCGGTGCGCGCAGTTAAACGGGAAACAGGGAGCCTGCCTGCGCCGCAGTCGAGCCAACCTGTGCTGCCCCCGCAACGGTAAGCGAACGCGTCGCGCGAGAAGCGCCACGCAACGCCGCTTCGCCGCATGCCGCGCGCATGCGGACGACCGCCACTGGATGCCGTGCGCATCCGGGAAGGCGAAGCGGCGTGTTCGTCAGCCCGGATACCGGCCTAAACGTTGGGGTTCAGCGCCGCGGGGAGGCGGCGCATCGTCCACGGCCGCAGCAGGCCCGACGCCCGCGTGTTGCCCGCTTCCTCCGCCGATCTGCCCCCGCGCGAACGCGCGCCGGCCGGCGTGGCGAACGGCAGGCAGCGCGAGCCGGGCCGGCAGCAGCCGTGTTGGCATTCACGATGTCGACCGTTCGCAAGGAAGCACCATGTCCGATTCGTCGTCCCGCCCGTCCAGCGACTGTCCGTCCGGATCCCGCGGCGGCATGCCTGCGATCCGCCAGATGAACTGCCACGCCGCCTTCGACGCGACGATCCCGGCCTGATTCCATTTTCGACACAGGACCTACCATGACCCTACGCAAGCTTCCCGTCACGATCGTCACGGGCTTTCTCGGCAGCGGCAAGACCACGCTGATGCGCCACATCCTGCAGCACGCCGAAGGCCGCCGCATCGCGGTGATCGTCAACGAATTCGGCGAACTCGGCATCGACGGCGAAATCCTCAAGGGCTGCGGCATCGGCTGCGAGGATGCCGACGGTGCGCAGGGCGAAGCGGCGGGCCAGCTCTACGAACTCGCGAACGGCTGCCTGTGCTGCACCGTGCAGGAAGAGTTCTATCCGGTGATGGAAGCGCTCGTCGAGCGCCGCGCGGACATCGACCACGTGCTGATCGAGACGTCGGGCCTCGCGTTGCCGAAGCCGCTCGTGCAGGCGTTCAACTGGCCGACGATCCGCAACAGCTTCACGGTCGATGCGGTCGTGACCGTCGTCGACGGGCCGGCCGCCGCGAGCGGCCAGTTCGCGGAAAACCCGCAGGCCGTCGACGCGCAACGCCGCGCCGATCCGAACCTCGACCACGAGTCGCCGCTGCACGAGCTGTTCGCCGATCAACTGTCGTCCGCCGATCTCGTGATCGTGAACAAGGCCGATCTCGTCGGCGATGCGGAATTCGCGCAGATCGAAACCGCGATTCGCGACGAGATCCCGCCGCAGGTGAAGATCGTGCGCGCGACGCGCGGCGAGCTCGATCTCGCGCTGCTGCTCGGTCTCGAATCGGCATCGGAAGAAACGATCCACCTGCGTCACGACCATCATGGTTCGGCCGACGACGGCGATCACGATCACCATCACGACGATTTCGACTCGGTGGTCGTGTCGGGCGACGCCGGCACGCGCGAAGCGACGATCGCCGCGCTGCAGCGCGTCGTCGAGGCGCACACGATCTATCGCGCGAAAGGCTTCGCCGCGCTGCCCGGCGCGCCGATGCGGCTCGTGATCCAGGGTGTCGGCCGCCGCTTCGACAGCTATTTCGACCGTCGCTGGCAGGACGTCGAAACGCGCGCGAGCCGCTTCGTGCTGATCGGCGAGGATCTCGACGCGGCCGCGCTGCAACGCGCGTTCGACGCCGCGTGCGCGGCCGAGCTGCAACAGGCGTAACGCACGATGCATCTGCTGCGCACCACGCCGGGCGGCTTCGTCGACGATACGCAGGGTGTTGTCCGGATCGACCAGCAACCGGCCGACATCGTGATCCTGAGTTCGGCCGACACGACGCTGTCGCTCCTCGCGAGCGTCGTGCCACACCTGCCGGCCGGCTTCCCGAGCGTGCGGCTCGCGAACGTCACGTTCCTGCGGCAACCGGCGTCGGTCGATTTCTACGTCGACGACGTGTTGCAGCATGCGAAGTCGGTCGTGATCGATCATCTCGGCGGCGAGGCGTACTGGCCGTACGGGATCGAGCAGGCCGTGTCGCTCGCGTCGAAGCGCAAGCAGCAGCTCGCGATGTTCTCGGGCGACCTGCAGGAAGACCCGAACCTCGTCGCGAAGAGTACGGTCGCGCCCGACCTGTGCCGGCTGTGGTGGCGCTATCTGCGTGAAGGCGGCGTGCACAACGCCGAGGCGCTGTTGCGCAGCATCGCATTCCACACGCTTGGGTTCGGCGACGAACCCGAGCTGCCGCGCCCGCTGCCGGCCGCGGCGCTGTATCACCCGGCGCGCGACCGCGCGAGCGTCGACGACTGGCGGCCGCGCTGGACGCCCGGCGCGCCCGTCGTCGCGATCCTGTTCTATCGCGCGCACTGGCAGGCCGCGAACACGGCCGTGTTCGACGCGCTGGCCGATGCGCTCGTCGCGGAAGGGCTGAATCCGCTGCCGATCGCGGTCACGTCGCTGAAGGACGCGGTGAGCCGTGAAGTCATCACGCAGCTCTGCGACACGCATGACATCGCGCTCGTGCTGAACACGACCGCGTTCGCGGCCGGTGCGATCGACAGCCCCGAACACGACGTGCTCGCCGGCGATGCGCCGGTATTGCAGGTGATCCTGTCCGGCGGCAATCGCGACGCCTGGGTGGCCGACAACCAGGGGCTGCATGCGCGCGATATCGCGATGCACATCGCGCTGCCCGAGGTCGACGGGCGCATCGTCACGCGCGCGGTGAGCTTCAAGGGGCTCGCGTACCGCTGCCCGCATACCGAGGTCGACGTCGTGCGCTACCAGCCTGACGCCGAGCGGATCGCGTTCGTTGCGGCGCTCGCGCGCGGCTGGTGCCGGCTGCGCACGCTCGACGATGCCGACAAGCGCGTCGCGCTGATCCTCGCGAATTACCCGCAAAGCGAAGGACGGATCGGCAACGGCGTCGGGCTCGATACGCCGGCGTCCGCGCTGCGCGTGCTCGCGGCGCTGCGTGACGCGGGCTACACGGTGGCCGACCTGCCACCCGACGGCGACGCGCTGATCGCGCGGCTCACCGAAGGCGTGACCAACGACGCGGCCGTGCATGCGCTGCGCCCCGCGTTCCAGAGCTTCCCGCTGA
>NZ_JAAGPB010000687.1:0-234 GCF_017104585.1 Burkholderia sp. Ac-20392 | reverse complement strand
GATGAGAGGTCAGTGAGAGTAGTAGATCGAGTAATAGACGAGGAGGCACTAGATGCAGACGCATGGGATAGCAGGGGTGAGTGGAGACAGCATGTAGGAGAAGAGTAAGGTGGAGTGGAGAGTGGAAGACAGGGATGTATGTGGAGTAGAAAACAGAAGTAAGAAGGAGTAAAATGATACAATGAAGAGACGAATAATGGTGAAGGTGAGATATATTTTTTTTTTTTTTTTTTA
>NZ_JAAGPB010000686.1:0-3320 GCF_017104585.1 Burkholderia sp. Ac-20392 | reverse complement strand
CCGCCGGCGCGACGAACATGAAATCGCGCGATTGGCCGTCGGCCGTCACGAGTCGCCGCAGATGGCGGCCGTCGCCCGTCGCGAGATCGACAGTCGCCGCCGCGCCTTCGAGACGCCCCTGGACGAACATACCGGCATCGAGCGCCAGCGCGTGCGCCGTCGGTTCGCGCGCCACATTGCCCGTCACCACCTCGCCCGTCGCGAACGTGCCTTCCGCGTGCGCGGTCGACATGCCGATCGCCGCCAGCACCACACCGACACGCCACGTACACGCCATGCGTGTAGCCCGGTTCCGGAGAGTCATCATCGTGCGCCTCAGAAGTCGATGGTGGCCGACACCTTGAAGGTGCGCGGCGCGTTCTGCGTGACGTAACCGTCATTGAAGGTGCCAGCCCAGAACGTGCGGTTCGCGACGTTCTCGACGGCGCCGCGCAGCACGACCGCCTTGCCGGCGACCTGCGTTGCGTAGCGCGCGCCGAGATCGAACCGGGTCCAGCCGGGGATGCGCTGCGTGTTCGTCGAGTTGACGAACTGCGCGCTCGTCGCCACCGTGCGACCGGACAGCGTCAGCCCCTGCACCCACGGCGTATCCCATTCGAGGCCGAGGTTCGCCGTCCATTTCGGCACGCCGTACGCCGTGTTGCCGTCATAGACGCCGCCGGCCGTGTGCGTCAGCAGCGCCTGCGTGTATGCGACGCCGCCCAGCACGCGCAGCCGCGGCACCACCTGGCCGAACACGTTCCATTCGACGCCGCGGTTGCGCTGCTCGCCATCGGCGCTGTACAGGTTGGTCGCGGGGTCCTTCAGCATGCTCGGCTTCGTGATCTGGAACAGCGACAGCGTGTTCGCGAAGGTGTCGGTCTCCCATTTCGCACCGACCTCGACCTGCTTGCTCTTGTACGGCGCGAACATCTGGCCATAGTTCTTCGCGGTGACGTCGGACACGGTGTCGCCCTGGGTCAGCCCTTCGACATAGTTCGCATACAGCGACACATCCGGCCCGAACGGTCTGACGACGAGTGCGAACGCAGGCGTCAGCGCGGTTTCGTTGTAGTCCGCGGTCTTCAGCCCCGTCGCGGCCGCATAGGTCTTCGCATGGACGCGCTGGCTGCGCAACCCGACCGTGAGCTGCACGCGATCGCGTGCGAGCGACAGCGTATCGGCCAGCGCGACGCTCGTCAGCGCGGACTCCGACGTCTTCGGCGCCGGGCCCGGCGACGGCGCGAGCGGCGGATCGATCGGTGCGTAGATGTTCGACGCGAACGTCGCGCTCGTCCGGTTGATCGTGCCGGCCTCGATCTGCAGCGACGTCACGCCGAGCGACACCTGATGGCTGACGGGCCCCGTGCGAAACCGGGCGCGGGCGCCGGCCTCGATCGACGTCGTGTCGGTATAGCCGTTCTGGTTGTAGGTCACCGCACGATAGTTGCCGTTCGGCTGGATCGCGCCGGCCCGCGTCCCGTTGATGAAACCCGCGTAGCGATAGCTGAGGCCGCCGATCCCCGCGTAGGCGGTAATCCGGTCGGTCAGGTCGAGTTCCCCGCGCGCGACGACGGCCTGGTTGTCGAGCTTGCCCCATGCGCCGCGCAGCAGGTTCGTGCCGGGTGACGGCGGGCTCACGACCTGGCTCGCGAACGACGCCATCCACGGGCTGCCGTTGTCGAAACGTTCGGTGTCCGTATAGGCATCGAGCGAGAAACGCGCACGCTCACCCTTCACGTCGAACGCGAGCGACGCGAACTCGCGCTTCTTGTTCTGCCCGTCCATCGTCGTGCGGCCGTCGCGATACGCACCGTTCACACGGATGCCGACCTGGTTCCTGTCGCCGAAGCGCCGGCCGAGATCCGCGTGCACGCCGAACTGGCCATCCGAGATGTAGTCGGTGGTGAGCCGCGCGAGCGGCGTGTCGCCCGCCCGCTTCGGGACGAGGTTGATCGCACCGCCGACGCCGCCGCTCGGCGAAATGCCGTTCAGCAGCGCGTTCGGCCCTTTCAGCACTTCGATGCGCTCGATGAATTCGGTGGGCGAGTGACCGTATGGGGCGAGCCCGTACATCCCGTTGAACGCGAGATCGTCGGCGATCACGTTGAAGCCGCGGATCGTGTAGTTCTCGACGATATGACCGGTCGACGTCGTGAAGCGCACCGATGGATCGTTCTCCAGCACGTCGGCGACAGTGCCGGCCTGCTGGTTCTCGATCAACGCCGAGGTATAGCTCGTGATGTTGAATGGCGCATCCATGAAGTCGGCGTTGCCGAGCATGCCGAGCCGGCCCCCGCGCGCGACCTGACCGCCGGTGTACGCCTCGGGCAGTGCCTCCGCACGCGCGCTCACGACGATCGCCGGCAGCGTCGCGCCTGCCCCCGCCGCGGCCGGCACGGCCGACGCGCGGCGTCGCACGAGGTAACCGCCACCGGTGTGCACGGCCTCGAGCCCGTGCGGCGCCAGCAGGCGCGCGAAACCTTCCGCGACGCCCACGCGACCGTTCAACCCGTCGCTCGCGAGATGCTGCGTGAGTGCCGCGTCGCTCGCCAGTTCGACGCCCGCCGCCACCGCATAGCGATTCAGCACGACGTCGAGCGCACCGGCCGGAATCGCATATGCGCGCCGCTCGTCGGTGTCGACGCGCGACGGCGGATCGTCGGGCTGCGCTTGCGCGCCGATCGGCATCGCAAGCGCAAGCGCGGCGGCAAGCGCCGGTTCGAACGCGCGCGACGCGGCGCGGCGGCGTGCGGGCCGGTTGGCGGGACGGGAAGCTGCAGACGGGGAAAACCGGCGGAACGCCATGATGAAGAATCCTTTGGGTTCGGAATGTTGCGAAGGTGCATCGTGTATTCCGAACGAACCGCCGAAACCCTCAATCGCCCCGTGAAATTTTTCTCCGATGACCCTGCGCCGGCGTTCAGCGCGGGACGACCGTGACCCAGTAGCGCGTGCGGTAGACGACCTCGACCGGCAACGCGGTACGCAGGCTGGCGAGTGCGCGATCGGTGTCGGTCAGCGAGAACACGCCCGACACCGACAGCCGCGCGAGCGCCGGATCGCAGCGCAGGACGCCGGGCCGGTAGCGTGCGAGCTCGGCGCACCATGCATCGACGCGCATGCGTTCGGCGATCAACCGGCCCTGCGTCCATGCGTTCGCACGCACATCGGCCGGCTCCCGCGGGGCGAAGCCGTCCGCATCGAAACGCACGGCTTCGCCGGCCTCGAGCCGCAGCACGCGATCGGCCGCGCGGGCCGGCCGGATCTCGACCGCGCCGTCGAACACGTCGACGCGTGCGCACCCTCCCTCGTCCGACGCCGTGAAGCGCGTGCCGAGA
>NZ_JAAGPB010000685.1:0-238 GCF_017104585.1 Burkholderia sp. Ac-20392 | reverse complement strand
CCGTGTGATGTCGTCTGTCATGCGCACACCTCTTAGTGCTATGTGTGCTACGATAGACGCTACACTATGCAAGAGAGGCATCTACACTACATCACACTCTGCCTCTATCTGTCATGCTGTCTCATCTGCTCTCGTCAGCGCAGCGTTCTCGACTATGTAGCGTTACTGCCGCCTCTTTCTCTGTAGTATTGGATCGGCATTACCGCTTTGGAGTCGATGCTTTTCTTTTTTTTTTTTC
>NZ_JAAGPB010000684.1:0-3383 GCF_017104585.1 Burkholderia sp. Ac-20392 | reverse complement strand
CGGCCGAATCGTCGCTTGCCCGTACGCTGAGCCGTCAGCCGCGCGCGAAGCGCGATGCGCGCAACGGGCTCGAAGGCGCGCTCGTGTCGCTCGACGCGGCAACGGGCGACATGCTCGCGCTCGTCGGCGGCGCGGATTTCAACCGCAACGTGTTCGACCATGCGCTGCAGGCGTATCGCCAGCCGGGCTCGAGCTTCAAGCCGTTCGTGTATTCGGCGGCGCTGGAAAAGGGCTACTTCCCGGGCGTGCTCGTCGACGATACGCAGCGCACGCTCACGCATGAGGAAACCGGCGCGCGGCCGTGGCGCCCGCGCAATTTCGCCAACAACTACGAGGGTTTCATCCCGGTGCGGCGCGGGCTCATGCGCTCGAAGAACCTCGTCGCGGTCAGCCTGATGCAGGCCACGGACGCGCGCTACGTACAGCAGCACGCGGTGCATTTCGGCTTCGACGCGCAGCGCAATCCGGCGTCGCTGCCGCTCGCGCTCGGCGCGGGCGCCGTGACGCCGCTCGAACTGGCCAGCGCGTACAGCGTGTTCGCGAACGGCGGCACGCGGATGGAGCCGCGCCTGATCCTGTCGGTGAAGCAGCGTCACGGCGGCGCGATATACGAAGCGACGGCGCCGGCAGGCGAGCGCGTCGTGTCGGCGCGCAACGCGTTCGTGATGGACAGCATGCTGCGCGACGTCGTGAAGTCCGGCACCGCGCGCGGCGCGCTTGCGCTGCCCCGCGACGACGCGGCCGGCAAGACGGGCACGTCGAACGGGTCGAAGGATGTCTGGTTCGCCGGCTACTCGTCGGGCATCGTCGCGGTCGCGTGGCTCGGCTACGACACGCCGCGCCCGATGGGGCGTGCGACTGGCGCGTCGCTGGCGCTGCCGGTCTGGCTCGACTACATGAAGACGGCCGTCGACGGGCGTACGCCGGTCGAGGCGACGCCGCCGCAGGACGTCGCGCTCGTCGACGGCGACTTCGTCTACGCCGAATACACGCGCGGCACGTGCACGGCCGACGTGCCGTCGTACATCCGCAGCCGCTTCGCGTGCGGCGGGGCCAGGGCGGCCGATGCGTCCGACGCGCCGGGCAACAACGGCAAGCCCGCCGAGCCGATGCCTGGCGCGGTCGATGCGGCCGAGCGCGAACGCGTGCTCGACCTGTTCCGGACGGATGACTGACGCGCACCATGCATACGCTTTATCTGATTGCAATCGTCGCGGAAGCGATGTCGGGGGCGCTGATGGGCATGCGCCGCGGGATGGACCGCTTCGGGCTCGCGCTGGTCGGCGCGGTGACGGCGCTCGGCGGCGGCACCGTGCGTGACGTGCTGCTCGGCCACTATCCGCTCGGCTGGATCGCGCACCCTGAGTATCTGGTGATCACGCTCGTCGCGGCGACCGTCGCGTCGTGGGTCGCACGGCATGTCGCGCGAATGAAGACGCTGTTCGTCACTGTCGACGCGATCGGCCTCGCGGCGTTCACGATCATCGGCTGCGACATCGGCGCGTCGACGGGCGCTGTGCCGATCATCGTCGTGCTGGCCGGTGCGATCACGGGTGTCTGCGGCGGGATGCTGCGCGACCTGCTGTGCAACGAGATGCCGCTGATCCTGCGTGAGGAACTGTATGCGAGCGTCGCGTTCGTCACGGGCGCGCTCTACGTCGGGATGCAGTACCTTGGCATCGATGCGGGCTTCGCGACGGTCGTCGCGCTGGCGGCCGGGTTCTCGATGCGGATGCTCGCGGTGCGGCTCGGATGGAAGATGCGGACGTTCGGCGCGGCGGATCTCGAGCATTGAGCCGGGAGGCTCGCCACCCGCGCGGCGATGGGGGGCGTGAGCGGTACCGGCCCCGGGCGGTCGGGTGAGCGCCCGGGCCGGACGGATCGTCAGTCGGCCTGCATCACCTGGAAGACGTTGCCTTCGGGATCGATGCCGTCGTACATCGTGTACGCGAATCCGTCATAGCGCTTGAGATCGCGTACCGTCACGCCGTTGCCGGCCAGCCGGTCGCGATGCGTGCCGATGTCCTGGCCGATCGAGAACACGAGCTTCATGTGACTGGCTTCCGCGCGCGCTTCCGAATCGGCAGGTACCGCGTGGCGGAACGCTGGGCCGGCGAGATGCAGTGCCAGCTCGATGGCGCCTGCACCGAGCACGACCCACTCGTTTTCGATCTCCTCGATGACGGGCAGATCGAAATACTGTTGGTAGAACGACTTGAGCGATGCGACGTCCTGAACGTACAGGATGATGCGGGTCATCGGAAGCGGCACGTGAGTCTCCTTGAAGGGGATGCGCGAAGCGCGATTGATGCGTTGTTAGAGTCGTTGCTATCGATCGGGCATGACATCGCACGACGCAATGCTCATGCGATACGCGCCCGCACTACGCGGGCACCATCACCGGCGGCGCACCGTCGCCGGTTTCCACCATCTTTACCGCGAATCCGTAGCACTGCGCGATATGGGCCGGCGTCATCACGTCGCGCGGCGTGCCGTGCGCGACGATCGTGCCGTCGGCGAGCATCGCGATCGTATCCGCATGCCGTGCGGCGAGATTCGGATCGTGCACGATCGCGAGCACGCCGAGCTGCCATTCGCGTGCAACGGCGCGCACGGTTTCGAGCAGGCGGTGCTGATGCGAGAGATCGAGCGCGGCGGTCGGCTCGTCGAGCAGCAGGTAGCGCGGGCCGCTTTCCGTCGCTTCGTCATCCGGCCACAGCTGCGCGAGCACACGGGCGAACTGCACGCGTGCGAGTTCGCCGCCCGACAGCGTCGTGACGTCGCGGCCGACGAGCGTATCGGCGCCCGCCCGTTCGAGCGCGCACCACGCGATGTCGCGGTCCCGGTGCGACGTCGCGCCACTGCGCCGTGCATGCGGATAGCGGCCGAGCAGCACGATTTCGTCGACGCTGAACGGGAACGCCGGCTGCGCGGCCTGCGGCAGCACCGCGCGCAGGCACGCCAGTCGCGGCGCGTCGATACGCGCGAGCGGTTCGCCGTTCAGCGTGATGTCGCCGGTCACGCGTACGCCGTTCGGCGCGACGCCGCCGGTGAGTTCGCCGGCGAAAGTCTTCAGCAGCGTGCTCTTGCCCGCACCGTTGCGGCCGAGCAGCGCAGTCACGCGGCCGGGTTCGATCGACAGCGACAGGTCGCGCAGAATCGCATTGTGTCGACGGGCGACGTCGAGGTGATGGGCGGTCAGCATGATCGTCGTAAAAGAAGGGTTAGCCGCCGAGCGCGCCGCGGCTCTTCCACAGCAGCGCGAGAAAGAACGGCGCGCCGAGCAGTGCGGTCAGCACGCCGAGCGGAATTTCCGCGGGCGCGGCAACGGTGCGCGCGGCGAGATCGGCGGCGAGCGTCAGTAGCGCGCCGAGCAGTGCGGA
>NZ_JAAGPB010000683.1:0-3729 GCF_017104585.1 Burkholderia sp. Ac-20392 | reverse complement strand
TCGTCCGCGATGCCGATCTCGTGATCAACGACTCGTTTCATCCGGCGCTGCTGTTTATGGGCGCGATGCCGGGCTGGCGCCGCCGCGTCGTCCACGTGTACGGCGGAAGCCTGCGCCGCGCGTTGACGGTGCGCACGGGTGCATTCCCCGAATGGAAGAAGTTCGGCGTATGCGGATGCAGGATCGACAGCGCGCAGTCGAACAGCGTCGATTCGACGAACTGGCCGCGGCCGCTCGCGTCGCGCTCGCGCAATGCCATCAGCACGCCGAGCGCCGCGTTCAGCCCGGTCACGAGATCGACGATCGGCACGCCGACCCGCAACGGCGCGCCGCCGGCTTCGCCATTGACGCTCATCAGCCCCGCCAGCGCCTGCACGGCCGCGTCGTAGCCGGGCAGCCCGCCGAGCGGGCCGTCCGCGCCGAAGCCCGACACGCGGCAATGGACGAGGCGCGGAAACCGCGCGTGCAGCGCGTCGAAGCCGAGGCCCCAGCGCTCCATCGTGCCGATCTTGAAGTTCTCGACGATGGCGTCCGCATGGTCGAGCAGGCCGAGCAGCCGCTCGCGGTCGGCCGGCTGCGTCAGGTCGAGCGCGATGCCGAGCTTGTTGCGGTTCACGCCGAGGAAGTACGACGCGGTATCGCCGTCGAACGGCGGGCCCCACGTGCGCGTTTCATCACCGGACGGCGGTTCGACCTTGATTACCTCCGCGCCGTGGTCGGCCAGGATCTGCGTTGCATACGGGCCGCCCAGCACCCGCGACAGATCGATGATGCGCAATCCCGCCAGCGCGCCCTGCTGCTCGTGTTCCGCCATGCGTCCCGCTCCTGGTTCCGGTTGATCGGACTGCCGGTTCCGGCAGGCCCGGCGCCTGTGGCGCGACCTTCCGGATTCGACGAATAATTCTTGTGCGTGAATTTATGTTCACACTCAGGAATTATATTGTCAACCCCGGCGGCACCCTGAGGCGAAGCGGAAGACGCCGCCGTGCGCAAGTGGGGGCGACACCGAACACGGGCCGGTTGCGGTCGCGTCCCGCCTTTCGCTAAGCTGGCGGGCAATCTTCATCTCAAAAAAATCGGACGGATTATTCATGAAACGGATGCTGCTGGCGGCCTTCGTGCTGGCGTCGACGCTGGGCGTCGGACACGCGCAAACCCAGACATTCCACTTCGGCGAAGGACAGACCGGGATGCCGAGCGCACGGCCCGCGCCCGCGCACCGGCACGCGGCGCCGCCGTCGCCCCGCCATCGGCGCGCCGTTCACAAGCGCCGCCAGCCACGCCACGCGAAACCGACCCGCAGCGGGATCTATACGCACGCATAACGCGGCGCGCGGCCCGTGACGACATGCATGGAACTGTCACGAACGGCCGGTAAGATCGCTGCGGCTGCCTGCACACCGTCGCGGCCCGCCGCCGGGTAACGCGCCGTCGACGCGCATTTTCTCCACGATTCAGCACCTGTTTTTGCCGAACATGAGTACCGGGCCGGACACTCTCGCCGTCATCAAGGAACGCGCCACGATCGTGTGCCGTCAGCGCAGCAGCGTGTTGCTGGTCGCGCGCACCGCGTCGCGCTGGTCGCTGCCGGGCGGCACGATCCGGCGCGGCGAGACGCCGCTCGATGCTGCGCTGCGGGAGCTCGCCGAGGAAACGCGGCTGGAGGGGCTCGCACTCGACTACGCGGTGCAGTTCGGCGGACTGACGAAACTCCATCACGTGTTCGTGGCCGACGTGCCGGCGCACCTGACGCCGCGCGCGAGCAACGAGATCGCCCGCTGCAAGTGGTTCACCGTCGACCGGCTCGACACGCTTCGCGCGAGCGTGCCGACGCGCAAGATCATCGAGCTGCTGCGTCTCGACTGTTTTTCGGCGATCGCGAACGGCCGGCTGCGCTGAGGTCGATCACGCCCGTGCCGCTCACTTGCGTAGGAACGGGCCGGCCTTGCGTTCGAGCAGCGTGACAAGTTCCGGCTGCATATACGTGTAACGGTCGGGAATGTCGAGGCACACGATTTTCTGGTGCCGCAGATGCGCACCGAATTGCGCCGCCAGCCGTGCCTTGTGCGCACGCTCCATCACGAACACGACATCGGCCCAGTCGAGCTGCTCGGCGGACAGGCGCGTATCCGCATCGGGCGCGAGGCCCGCCGAGTCGGTTTCGACGTCCGGCCACCCGGCGAATACCGCTTCGGCCGTTGGGCTGCGCAGCCGGTTGCGGCTGCAGAGGAAGAGTGCCCGCGTCATGTCGCTTCGAGGTTGCGCGGCGCCCGCCGGCTCACCCTTGCGGAATCGTGCCCGGCCGGACGTACGCGAGCATGTGCGGCACGTAGTCGGCCTTGCCGAGTTCGACGCCGTGGTGGCGCAGGATCGCGTAAGCGGCGATCGCGTGGAAATAGAACTGCGGCAGCGCCCAGTCGCGCGCGTATTGTTCGCCCGTCATGTCGAACGCGATCCCGTTCGGCATTTCAAGCGCGATCGGCAGTGCGGCACCGCCATCGAGCGCATCCGGCGCGAGGTCGCCGAGAAAGGTCAGCGTGCCGGCGATGATCGCTTGCGCGTCGGCGAGCGTGCCGGGCTGCGCATCCGCATTCCACCCCGCCTCGCGCAAGGCCAGCAGCGACGCCGGTACCGGCTCGCCACGCAGACGGTGGATGGGCTCCATCGCCTGGAAGCACGAGAAGCGCACCTGTGCCGCGAGCGGATACATGTCGGGCGCGAGCCTCAGCATCATCGCCGCATCGGGCGCGTCGCCCGCGGCCTGCCGGTGTGCGACGGCCTTGTCGAGCCACGCGGTCTGCGCGCGCAGCATCTGGGTGAAGGTCGGAACGAGAAGTTGGGTCGGTGACACGCGTGCGCTCCTTTGCTGGGTTGTGGTTTGCGCCACGATAGCAGCGAAGGCGCAAATCTGCATCCCCGCAGGGGCGATGAGCGCGATTCAATGCGGATTCGGTGATGTGGCGCATGCCGCGTGCGCGTGTCGCCCCTCGCAGGACGATCACGGTACGCGGTCGTCTCGACCCGACTTCAAGGCTTGCCGTGCCGCGCCAGAAACCGGTCGAACTGCGACGCAAACGCCTTGCCGTCGCGCGCGCTGAACGGCGCCGGCCCGCCCGTGTCGATCCCCGCACTGCGCAACTGATCCATCATCGCGCGCGTCGACAGGCGTTCCTCGATGTTCTCGCGGCTGAACCAGTTGCCGCGCGGGTCGAGCGCATGCGCGCCCTTGTCGAGCACGGCGGCGGCCAGCGGGATGTCGGCGGTGATCACGAGGTCGCCCGCTTCCACCAGCTCGACGATGCGCGCATCGGCCACGTCGAAGCCGGCCGGCACCTGCACCGCCTTGATGAACGGCGACGGCGGCGTGCGCAGAAACTGGTTCGCGACCAGCGTCACGCAGATTTCGGCACGACGCGCGGCGCGAAACAGCATGTCCTTGATGACGGCGGGACAGGCGTCGGCATCGACCAGTACTTGCATGGTGGTTTGTTCCAATGTGCAGAAGCGAAAGCGGCGATCATAACGCACCGCCGGCCGGCGATCAGCCCGCGCGGTCTGCACGCAGCGCGTCGGCCGTCACCCACTGCGCGCCCCACGCCTCGGCCAGCCGCGCACCCTGCCCGATCCGCACGGCCGCGTCGTCGAAGTCGATGAACACGACGTGATCGGCCGCCGCGGGTTTCGCGGGCATCTCGCGCGTGCGTCCGTCGGACAGCACCCAAAGCCAGA
>NZ_JAAGPB010000682.1:0-244 GCF_017104585.1 Burkholderia sp. Ac-20392 | reverse complement strand
GCAGAAAGGTGGCGAGGGGAAGAGGTACGGCTTGGCACGGAGGCGCGAGAGGGCGAGATCGGGAGAGAAGGACGGGTGGTGGAGAAAGGAAGGATGGTGTAAGGGGGAGTGGGATGGCAGGAGCAGTGAGGAACGATAGTGGGTTGTGGATAAGGAAGCGTGTGAGAATAATAAAACGAGAAGGTGTAGAGGGGGAGGGAGGGGGGGGGGGGGGGGGGGGGGTGGTTTTTTTTTTTTCAAGCGG
>NZ_JAAGPB010000681.1:0-3366 GCF_017104585.1 Burkholderia sp. Ac-20392 | reverse complement strand
GGTTGCGTGATCCGGCGGGTGCCTGGCCGCGTTGGGCGCCGGTCGGCACGGATGCGCCGCCGGATGACGAAGCCGATGCCGATGCGGCAGGATGCGGTGCGGTCGAATCAGCAGTGCCGGCAGCCGCGGACGCGTTCGCGTTCCCGGAACCTGCTTCCCCACGCGCACCGATGTCGGTGTCGGTCGTTGCGGATCGGGTACCGGCTTCGTCGTGTGAGTTGGTTCGTGCAGCGGGTGCTTCTTTCGCGCGTTCGACGTTTCTGTTCGGCGCGTCGGGTTCGACCGGCTTTTCAACCGGTTTCGCCGCCGGTTGCGCCCCATGCGATGCAGATGCTGCGAGCGAGCCCGCAGCCGCAACGGCGGCACTTTGCGCGATCGTTTTGGACGTCGAAGGCGCATCCGCCTCCGGCTTGGCACCGGACACGCCAGACGATGCGGATGCGGATGCCGTGTCCGTAGGCGTAGACCCATGTCCCGCGCCAGCGGGCGTCGATGCCCGCTCATCCCCCGCAGCGTTGCCCGAAGCAGTCCCGCCCGCGCCGATCGAAGCCGCGGCGACATCCGATGCAGTACCGGGCCCGGCCGAAGCTTCGCGCTTCCCTTCCCCGCCCCTGCCCGCATCACCCACCGGCGGCACGACCGCCGCGCCATACCCGCCACCCGCCCCGACGTCCCGCAACCCGAGCTCCGCCGCGAACGCCGCGACCGATTCCGGGCGATCCGGAATCCGCAACTGCAGCGCATGATCGACCGCCGCGAGAAATGCCGGGCTGTACACTTCGCCGGCCGGCAGGTCGCGCGATGCGAGCGGCCGGTACGTGTCCTTGATGCTGCGCACGACGGCTGCGGGCGGCAGCTCGCCGGTGATCATCGCGTGCATCACCGCGCCGAGCGCATAGAGGTCCGTCCACGGCCCCTGGCTGAACGCGGGGTCGTCGGTGTACTGCTCGATCGGCGCATACCCGGGCTTGATCATCATCGCGCCGTCGTCGACCAGATCGCCGATCCGTTTGCGCGCCGCGCCGAAGTCGAGCAGGATCGCGCTGCCGTTCGGGCGGATCAGCACGTTGTCGAGCGCAACATCGCGATGGAAGCACTGCGCGCGGTGCAGCGTGTCGAGCGCGCCGAGCAGCGCGCCGACGATATGGCGCAACTGCGTCTCGCTGATCCGCATCCCGCCGTCGAGCAGCTGCTTGAGCGTGCGCCCTTCGTAGAACGGCATCACCATGTACGCGGTGCCGTGGCTTTCCCAGAAATGTAGGACCTTGACGAGCCCCGGGTGGTCGAATTGCGCGAGCAGGCGCGCTTCGTTGAGGAACGCGCCGCGCCCGGCGTCGAACGCCTGCGCGAACCGCTCGGAGCGCAGCGACACCGTATAGTCGCCGCCGCGCGTGGCCAGCATCGACGGCATGTACTCCTTGATCGCGACCGCGCGCCGCAACGTGCGGTCGAACGCGCGATAGACGATCCCGAAGCCGCCGATGCCCAGCACCTCGTCGAGCTGCAGTTCGCCCAGGCGATGGCCGAGCGGCAGCGGCCGCACCGTGAATTCGGATGCGTCGCCGCGTGTCGCCGTGTCGTGCTCGTTGTCTCTCGATCCAGCGTCCTTCATCTCCACCACCTCTCGAAACCGCGTCCTGTCCGCCCGCCGCGCCCGGCGGCCCGCCGTCCTTCAGCCGGGCCGCTAGCTGCCGCCGAACAGCGTCAGGAACAGCGCGTTGTCGGGCGTGCCCGTATGCGCATGCGTGCGCAGCGGCGATCCGTCCGCGCGGTTGGTCCACCAGAAACTGGTGCCGCCGTGCGGATCGAAGTAACCGGACAGCCCCGGCCACGCGGCCGGGGCCGGCCGTTCCGGCGGCGGCGCCGGCATGCCGTCGACGATGTCCGCGTACGTGTCGTCGCCCTGCGTGAGCCGCACGCGCTCCAGCATCTGCTCGAGATCGCCCGGCGCGCGTGCATGGCGGATCGCGTCGAGCAGCGCCTGGCCGACCTGCCAGTAGAACGCGTCGGCGGCGTCCGGCAGCCCGTTCCAGTAATCGGCCGCGCGCATCGGCAGCGTGACGATCACCGGGTAGTAGCGCCCCACGCGGTCGCAGCTCGGCGCGAGGCAGCCCGGCTGGATGCACGACGCACCGGCGCCCGCCGGAATCAGGAAATTCCAGACCGGCGCGACCGTGTAGTGGCGCTCGATCTCGTCCGCGCCGCGCTGGCGCATCGCGGCCATTCCCTGCTGGAGCCAGCGTTCCCACCACAGCGCGAGCGCATGCGGCAGCCGGCTGTTCACGAAGTCGCCGGCGCCGGGAATCTTCCCGTACCAGGCCGGCGCATCGCCGTCGGTACGCGTGAACGGCGGTGTCGGGCTCATGGCTTCGGAGGGCATGTAAAAGACTCCATCTGGGGCAGCCTGAACGGGTTGCGGACACTGCCCGCATTCACTTGCAGCACGATCGGTTTGCCGTCGACCGTGAACCGCGCAATCATCTGGTCCGAGCCGCGCCCGGCCGACACGGCCGCGCGGTCGAACAGCCGGTGCAGCGCCCACGGCCCGTCGGTCGAGAAGCCGTCGGTCGCACCGGCCTGCCCGGACACCTGCAGCCGCACCTGGTTGCTGCCGCGCGGGCCCGGCCAGTCCACCGCGCTCTGCACGAGCGGGCCGTGCGCGTAGCGGACGATCTGCCCGTCGACGTCGAGCACCATCTCCGTGATCGACGGGTCCATTTCGAGCGGCTGGATCTGCACCTTCAGCTGTGCGGTGCGCGCGCCGCCGCCGAAATAGACGTCGCGGATCACCGCCGCTTTCTCGAACGAAGCAAGCATCGCGGCGGCCGACGGATCGGCGTCCGCATTGCGGTTCGCAAACCGCCACGGGTGCGACGTCGTATCGACGATCGACTGCAGGTTCTTCTGGAAGAAGTCGTCCATCAGGCCGCCGGGTGCGAACATCTGCGCGAAATCCGCCGGCGCGACGTCGCGCGACGAGCCACGCGCGAACGGATAGCGGCCCGCGATCGCCTGCCGGCAGAAATCGCCGACGTTCGCACCGGCCCGCGTCGCGACGCTGCGCTGCTCGACGGTCGCGACGCTGCCGTTCGCGACGTTCGACAGGTCGTCGAGCACTTCGCGGAACGGGGTCGGCAGGCGGCCGGCCTGGGCGCGCAGCTTGGCAGGCGCATCGGACGGCGGCGGTTGCGCGCCGCTCCTCAGTGCGTCGTCGGTGGCCGTCAGGTACGTGTACAGCGCGTCGATCGACTTCAACACCTCGTTGAACGCCTGCGCCTGGTCGCCGCTGCCCGGCGCGAACGCGCGCAGCCCGGCGAAGTGGCTGTCGACGATCTGCTCGGCGCTCGCGGGCGCCGCCGCGGACGA
>NZ_JAAGPB010000680.1:0-3744 GCF_017104585.1 Burkholderia sp. Ac-20392 | reverse complement strand
CAGTGTCGCGGCGTTCACGCGGCCGTTGGCGGAGGTTGCCGCGCCGATGCTGGCCGTGACGCGCCCGTACGGGCTTTTCGCGTGCTCGATGCCGAGCGCCGCGATCGCGCGCCGGATGCCCTCGGCAACGGTCAATGCGCCCTGCGCATCGGTGTCGGGCAGCGTGACGACGAATTCCTCGCCGCCGTAGCGCGCGACGTGATCGCTGTCGCGGCGCAGGCAGTGCGATGCGGTCTGCGCGACGCGCCGCAGCACGTCATCGCCGGCCGGGTGGCCGTAGTAGTCGTTGAACGCCTTGAAGTGATCGACGTCGACGAACAGCACCGACAGCGGGCGGCCGCTGCGCGACGCCCGCTGCGCCTCCTTCGCGAGCACCATATCGAACGTGCCGCGGTTGTCGACGCCCGTCAGCGCATCGGTGTGCGCGAGCCGGTACAGCTTCGATTCGGCGATCTGCCGGCGCTTCAGTTCGCGCGACAGCGCCAGCGATCCCCACGCGATGAACCCGGTGAACAGGCACATCAGCACGACGGTCCAGACCGCGCGATGGTGCCACGACGCGTAGATGTCGATCTCGGCGGGCGCGACGTCGACGATCAGCGGCAGGCCGGCGAGATGCCTGTAAACATAGATGCGCCGGATGCCGTCGATCGCGCCGACCCCGGTCAGCGCGCCGTCGCGGGTGCCCTGCGATTCGATGAAGAGTGGCGAGCTGTGCAGGTCGAGGCCGACCACGTGCGGGTCGTACGGCAGGCGCGACACGAGCGTGCCGTTGTTCTCGACGATCGCCGCGCTGCCGTGCTTGCCGACCGCAAGGCCGTCGAGCAGCGCGCGGAAGTAGTCGATGCTGAGCGTGCCGACGACGATGCCGGCGAACGTGCCGTCGGGCCGGTTGATCCGGCGGCTGAGCGCGATCGTCAATGCGCCGCCGCGCAGTCGGGCCGCGTACGGCTTGCTGATGTAGAGGCCCTGTGCGAGCCCGTCGCGATGCACGGCGAAATAGTCGCGGTCGGCAAAATTGCCTTGCCGCGCCGGCGACACGCTCGAATCGATCACGATATTGCCGTGCGCATCCATCACGAAGATCGACCCGAGATACTCGCCGGTCGCCGCGCGGTCGAACAGCAGCCGGTGGCGCTGGCGCGGCGGCAAGGTCATCAGTTCCGGGTCGGCTATGCCGTCGACGACGTTCTGCAGCGACAAATCGTAGAGTTCGATATTGCGCGCGATATCGCGTTCGATCAGCAGCATCAGGTTGCGTGCATTTTCGACCGCATGGTCATTTGCGTCGCGCCGCGCCTCGATTAAAAGCGACGTGGAAAGCCCCCAGCTGAACATCAGCAGCACGATCCCCGCAACGAGTACGCCGCGGGGCGACAGAATGCGTGCCACGATCGACGCGGTATGGCGTCGCAGCGCGGCGGGCAGCGTAAATGACTTCATCCTCGAGGGCGGCGGGCGGCGGATTTTCGCGTCGTTGGCGATTCCGTCCGCTGTTTATTTTGAATCGGGGCGCATTATCTCGCGAATTCCCGACATTCGCGTGCACATGCAAAACATGCATGCGGATACGGCGATTCAAAATTGTTACGCATCATTACTGCTTTACGTACGGGTGATTTGATTTGAATCAATCGTCAATATCGGTTGTATTGTCTGAATAATCCCGTGATTACCCGGCGATTATGAATGCTGGCTTGGTATCGGGCGGATGACGACAGGAGAGTGGAGAAACACCGGTTGGATCGGATAACCGGATAGCCCTCTGTCGCGCAGGGTTTTCAAGCCGGACGGCGACTACGGCCCGGTTCGACGCGGCCAACCCCTTGATTCTGCGAAGTCTCCGCGGCGGCGGCGGGCGGCGGCACCTGAGCTGTCCCCGTGACGAATCAGGTAGAATCCGCGCTTCGCCGCAGGCGCCCACCGCGCAACGCGTATCGGGGCCGCATCGAATGCATCGCAGGACGCGCACCGCGCTCCGATTCCGCATGCGCCGGCTACGGATGCCGGCCCGCTCAACGTTCGTCTCGTTTATGTCCGCAATTCCGAATTCCGACCCATCCGGTTCGTCAGCGAACCCACCCAAGCTTCATCGCGCGCTGAAGGCGCGCCACCTGACGATGATCGCCATCGGCGGCTCGATCGGCACGGGCCTGTTCGTCGCGTCCGGCGCGTCGATCTCGCAGGCCGGCCCCGGCGGCGCGATGGTCGCGTACATGGCGATCGGCCTGATGGTCTATTTCCTGATGACGAGCCTCGGCGAAATGGCCGCGTTCATGCCGGTGTCGGGCTCGTTCGCGACCTACGGCGCGAAATACGTGGACGAAGGCTTCGGCTTCGCGCTCGGCTGGAACTACTGGTACAACTGGGCCGTGACGATCGCGGTGGAGCTCGTCGCCGCGCAGCTCGTGATGCATTACTGGTTTCCGGACGTGCCGGGCGTGTGGTGGAGCGCGGCGTTCCTCGGCGTGATGTTCCTGCTCAACGCGCTGACCGTGCGCGGCTTTGGTGAAGCCGAATACTGGTTCGCGCTGATCAAGGTCGTCACCGTGGTCGCGTTCATCGGCGTCGGCCTGCTGATGATCTTCGGCATTCTGAAGGGCGCGCCGAGCAACGGCTGGGGCAACCTGACGATCGGCGACGCACCGTTCGCGGGCGGCCTGCCGGCGCTGATGGGCGTCGCGATGATCGCCGGCTTCTCGTTCCAGGGCACCGAGCTGATCGGCGTCGCGGCCGGCGAATCGGAAAACCCGCGCACGACGATCCCGCGCGCGGTGCGCCAGGTGTTCTGGCGCATCCTGCTGTTCTACGTGTTCGCGATCTTCGTGATCGGCGTGCTGATTCCCTATACCGACCCGAACCTGCTGAAGACGGACGTGACCGACATCGGCGTGAGCCCGTTCACGCTCGTGTTCCGCCACGCGGGCCTCGCCTTTGCCGCCGGCGTGATGAACGCGGTGATCCTGACGGCCGTGCTGTCGGCCGGCAACTCGGGCATGTACGCGTCCACGCGGATGCTCTACAACCTCGCGACCGAAGGCCGTGCGCCGAAGATCTTCGCGAAGCTGTCGCGCGGCGGCGTGCCGCGCAATGCGCTGTACGCGACGACGGCCGTCGGCGCGTTGTGCTTCTTCACGTCGCTGTACGGCGACAAGACCGTGTACCTGTGGCTGCTGAACACGTCGGGGATGACGGGTTTCATCGCGTGGCTCGGCATCGCGGTCAGCCACTACCGGTTCCGCAAGGGCTACGTGAAGCAGGGCTACTCGCTCGACCAGTTGCCGTACCAGTCGAAGTGGTTCCCGTTCGGCCCGCTGTTCGCGTTCGTGCTGTGTCTCGTGATCGCGCTCGGGCAGGACTATCAGGCGTTCCTCGCGAACCGGATCGACTGGGCCGGTGTGGCCGCGACCTATGTCGGCATTCCGCTGTTCCTCGTCGTGTGGCTCGGCTTCCGGTTCCTGAAGAAGAGCCGCTTCGTGCGCTACGAAGACATGGAAATCGCGCCGTGGATCGCCGCGAGCCGCGGTGCGCAGCAGCAGCCGGTGGCGAACCGCGAAACCGCGGGCTGACGCGGGCGCGGCCAGCGGCCGCGCGACGTGAGATGAAACGGGAAGCCTCGCGCTTCCCGTTTTTTTTGCCCGGCTTTTGCCTGCACGGGGTCAAAGCCGGTTATATTGCCCGACCCTACCGGGCCACGGCCCGGCCGGCGCGAGGCGCGCCGCGCGGATCGGCATCCGGCGCGCG